>CAVJQK010000069.1:0-6814 GCA_963651795.1 Erysipelotrichaceae bacterium
GCCCCATCGCCGCGGCAAATTTATTTCGGTCGGCGGTTTCTTTTCTTTGGCGGGGGTAGGACCTCCCCGGCAGTTATCCGATTTTATCAAAGGAATTTTCTTTGAGGCGAGGAAAGAGGTGGTCGGCATAGCAGATGCTATGTAGGCCGCCTCTTGACGAAGCATCAGAGGAAATTCCGATAAAATCGGATTCTTCGGACGGGGAGGCCCTACCCCCACTGGTTTCTTTCTTCTCCAGAGAAGAAAGAAATGAAGTAGGCGCGCCGAAGGCGCGCCATCCCGCGCAGCGGGATAAAAGCGCAGCGTTCTCCCGCGCAAGCGGGAGCCCCGCTCCGCAGGAGCGGAAATTCCGCGCAGCGGAATAAACAGATGTGGCACTACGGCAGCGCAGGATCCCCTACAACTATGTGCACACATAGTGTCTGACCCCTCAGTCGCTCGCTACGCTCGCGCCAGCTCCCCTTTCAGGGGCGCCGAGACGCGTTTTACTTTTGTGTCATTGGTGCATTGAGATTCCGGATTAAGTCCGGAATGACGCACTTTACCACGCCGCGCACACTCCGTCGGCTCGCGGCTCCGTCGCCCCGCAAAGGGCGCCTTTTTTTGTGCGCCAAATAATTTCCCCGCGGCCGAAAATCGACATATCATCCGAAATCGTAATCCGATGCCCGCGCGCGCGCAGCTCCTTGACGACGGGAAGCGGAATTCCCGGCTCGACGTCGAAATGCATTCCGCCCGTCCACTGCCAGCGCGGCGCATCCAAAATTTCCTGCGGATTCATATGAAAATCAATCGCATTCGTCACGACCTGCAAATGCCCCTGCGGCTGCATGAAACCGCCCATCACCCCGAAAGGCCCGACGGGCGCCCCGTCCTTCGTGAGGAAACCCGGAATAATTGTATGATACGTGCGCTTGTGCGGCGCGAGGACATTCGCGTGCGTTTCCTCCAGCGAAAAATTCATGCCGCGATTCTGCAGCGCGATCCCGTGACCCGGAATCACGATGCCGCTGCCGAATTGGCAATAATTGCTCTGAATATAGGAAACCATATTTCCTTCGCCGTCCGCCGCCGCCATGTACACCGTCCCGCCGCAGCGCGGATCCCCGTACGCCGGCTCCTTCGCGCGTTCCGTGATGAGCGCGCGACGCGCGGCGCCGTATTCGTCCGAAAGAAGCTCGGCGACCGTCCGCGGCATACACCGTGGCTCCGTCACATAATGCATCCCGTCGGCAAACGCCATCTTCATCGCCTCAAATTGCCGATGCAGGGTCTCCGCCCTCTCGCGCGCGGAAAAATCGAAACCTTTCAAAATCTGAAGCGCCATCAGCGGCACGATGCCGTGCCCGTTCGGCGGCAGCTCCCACACATCGTAGCCGCGATAATTGACGGAAACGGGCGTCACCCACTCATTCTGCCACGCGGCGTAATCCTCTTTGCGGACGTAGCCGCCCGTCTCGCGCGAAAATTTGTCGATGGCATCGGCAATCTCGCCGCGGTAAAACGCTTCGCATTCCGTTTCCGCAAGACGTTTCAACGTTTTCGCGTGATCGGGAAGACGGACGATTTCCCCCGCACGCGGCGGCCGGCCCTCCGGCGCAAAAGTTTCAAACCATCCGGCGAACGCGGGATTATTTTTGAAACGGGATAATTCTTCGAATTCTTTTCTCCAGGCTTCGGCGACGAAGGAGGAAACGGGATATCCGCCCTCCGCGTAGCCGATTGCCGGCTCGAAAAGTTTGGCGAAAGGCAGGCGGCCGAAACGTTTCGAAAGAGAAATCCACGCTGCCGGCGCGCCGGAAACCGTGACGGGAATCCAGCCGCGTTTCGGCATTTCTTTATGCCCTTTCGCGCGCACCGTTTCCGCCGAAATTCCGGCCGGCGCCCAGCCGCTCGAATTCAGGCCGTACATTTTATCTTTCATCCACACGATCGCAAAAGCATCGCTTCCGATGCCGTTGGAAACAGGCTCTGCGACCGTGAGACAAATCGCCGTCGCAATCGCGGCATCGACCGCGTTTCCTCCCTGTTTCAACATGTCGAGCCCCGCCTGCGCCGCGAGCTGCGAAGCCGTCGCCACCATCCCCCGCGCGCCGTACACGACCGAACGCCGCGAAGGATACCGATAATGCTGCGTATCCACATCCAAATTGAGCATAAGAAATGACCCCCTTTTTCGCGCTTTACTTTTGGATTCATTATAGCATGAAAAAACCGGGCATGTGGCATGCGGTATGGGGCATGCGGTCAGGATGCGCTTCGCGCATATTCCTGTTTTATGTCGCTTCGCGAGATTTTTTATGGCGGCTTTAAAAATTTTCGGCCGCCATCCTGAATCTCATGCCTCCTGCCCCATGCCTCATGCCTTTTATGATATAATAATAAAGATAATCTTGAGATAAAGCGGAAAATGAAAAATTTTAAGAATACAGAGGGCTTGGCATGGTGCAACAGGTGCAGGGATTATTGATGACGATGCGATTGTGGGATATTTTGGATATTCTCGTCGTCGCATTCTTTTTGTACAGAATTTATTTGCTCATTCGCAATACGCGCGCGACGGCGTTGGTGAAGGGGCTGCTGCTTTTGGGCGGGCTCACGCTCGTGACGGGCTGGCTCCAATTGCATGCGCTCGCCTGGATTTTGGATAAATTGATGGCGGTCCTTATCGTCGCGCTGCCGATCGTGTTCCAGCCGGAGCTGCGTCGCGCACTCGAGCAAATCGGGCGCGGGAAATTTATCCGGCCGGGCGCGGAGACGACGGAAACGGATCGCGCGGAAGTCATCGACGCGGTGGCCGGTGCGGCCGAGACGATGGCCAAAAATCACGTGGGCGCGCTGATTGTGTTCGAACGTTCGACGGGGCTCGACGATTATATCGATACGGGGATTCGCATCGACGGCGTCGTTTCCAGAGAAATTTTGGGAAACATTTTCATTGTGAATACGCCGCTTCATGATGGGGCGGTCATCATCCGCGAAAATCGCATTATGGCGGCGGGGTGCCTCTTGCCGCTCACGAAGGACCGCTCGCTTTCTTCCGAGCTCGGCACGCGTCACCGCGCGGCAATCGGGATGAGCGAGGTGGCCGATTGCGTCGTCGTGGTGGTGAGTGAGGAAACGGGTACGATTTCCTATGCGTATGACGGACATATTTATCGTCATATGGACGGAGAAGGGCTCAGAAACCGCCTGCGTTCCTTCCTTTTGCTGGAGCAGAGCCGCGCGGACGCCGTTTCCGGCATGATTCGGAAATGGAGGGGCGGAAAAGCAGATGAATAAGAAGAAATTTCACGCTCTTTTGCCGCAATTCGTATGCCTTCTGGCGGCGACGGGTTTTTGGTTTTACGTCATGAATGAGCAGAATCCGATCATGACGGGGACGTACACGGTGCCGGTGGCGGTGCGGAATTTGGATCGGTCGCTGGTCGCTTTGAATGTGCCGGAATCGGTGCAGGTGCGGGTGACGATGAATCGTAACGCGCTCATGCAGCTTCGCACGGATAATGTGAAAGCGTATGTGGACGCGGAGGGTCTCGCGGACGGGGATTATCCGAATACGCGGATTTACGCGCAGCTGCCCGGCGAGGGTGAGGCGAGTGTCGTGCCGACTTTCTGCGATATGAAACTGGATACGTATGCGGTGAAGTCGATGCCGCTCACGGTGAATTTCTACGGGACGCCGTCTTCGGGATATACGGCGAAAATGGAAAGTGTGACGCCGGAGTCGCTCACGATTACGGGAAGTTCGGAAGCGATCGCAAAGGTGGATCGGGCGCTCGTTTCCGTGAATATGAACGGGAAAACGAAAGATTTCTCGGAGTTTGATTCCATCACGGTGGTCGATGCGTCGGGCAATACGATTTCGGGGATTGAAATCATGCCGACGCAGGCGAAAATCACCGTTTCCATGACGGAGAAAACGGTGTCGGGGACGGTGAGTCTGACGGCGAAGGCGAAGGGGACGCCGGCCGAGGGAGCGACGGTGACGCAGGTTTCCATCCATCCTTCGAGTGTGACGGTCACGGGACCGAACAGTCTGGTCGGTGAGTTGAAAAATATTGAGCTGGGCGAGGTGGATGTGACGGGCGCCGAAGATGATGTGACGCAGACGCTCACGGTGCCGGTGCCGGACGGGCTCACGGCGACGCCGTCCGAGGCGGAAGTGACGATTGTCGTGGACGGGGAAGGGTAACGGCTGTCGGCCGATTTTATAAAATCTTTTTTGGAAACTTTTCGGGAGGATGCCATGCCGACAATTTCTATGTTTTTCGGGATTATCATTCGCATGTATAATAGCGGAGAGCATAATCCGCCTCATTTTCATGCATTTTATGGGGATTATAAAGCTGTATTTGATTTTGACGGAGAATTGACGAAGGGATCAATGCCTCCGCGTCAATGTAAGTTGATTGCCGCGTGGGCAGAGCTTCACAGAGAAGAACTTGCGGCCAATTGGAATTTGGCGATGGAGGAGGAACCTTTATATAAAATCGATCCTTTGCGTTGAGAGGAAAGAGGTGTTATGTATGGATAATCCGGCTTGGGTGGTTTTGGATGTCAAGGCGAATCGGGATTATACATTGCTTCTGACGTTTGCCGACGGGTCGAAACGGATGTATGACGCACGCCCGCTTTTGCATAAGACTTTGTATGAAAAGTTGAAAAATCCAAAGTTTTTTCTGAGCGCCAGAGCAAAATATGATACGGTGGTATGGGATGAGGATATCGATATAGCACCGGAACATTTATACGAGTGCAGTCAACCGATTGACGTACTGCCGTTACATGCGTAGAATATGGATTTGTAACTTTTCTTTTTATTGAAAAATATATCAATTTCGGGAGGATGAATTTTTTATGATCAATTTGTTCGGTACGGATGGTGTGCGCGGCGTGGTCAATCGGACGCTTATGCCCGAGCTGGCGTATCAGATGGGTCGTGCGGCGGGTGCATATTTTTGCCGGAAGGAGGGGCGGCCGCGTTTCCTTATCGGGCGCGATACGCGCATTTCGGGGACGATGCTGGCGGCGGCGCTGGCTGCGGGGCTTTGCGCTTCGGGTGCCGATGTGGATCTTGTCGGCGTGATTCCGACGCCGGGCGTGGCGTATCTCACGAAGATGTACGGGTACGATGCGGGGATCGTCATTTCCGCGTCGCATAATCCGTTTCCGGACAACGGAATTAAATTTTTCGACGCGAAGGGGCACAAGCTTTCGGATCGGACGGAAGAGGAAATCGAAAATTTGCTGCGTTATTTGGACGACGGCGGCGCGCCGCGGCCCATCGGGGCGGATATCGGCGTGATTTCCGATGCGTCGGATTTGGCGGCGGAGTATCGCGATTTCGTGGCGTCGACGGTGTCCGGCGATTTCAAGGGGCTCACGGTGGTGACCGATTCGGCAAACGGGGCGGCCGGCGATTTCCTGCCGGATATTTTGGCGCGCCTGGGAGCGAATGTCATCGCGACGTCCTGCGAACCGGACGGCGTGAATATCAATGAAAATTGCGGCTCGACGCATTTGGAGCATTTGGCCGAAGAAGTCGTGCGTCTCGGCGCCGATTGCGGCATTGCCAATGACGGCGATGCGGATCGCTGCCTCTTTGTGGACGAAAAAGGACACACGCTGGACGGGGATCACCTGATGCTCATCAATGCGATTCACATGAAAAAAGAAGGGCGCCTTTCCGGCGATACGGTCGTCGGGACGGTCATGAGCAATATGGGATTCGGAAAAGCGCTCGCCGCGCACGGGATGAAAACCGTTTCCACACAGGTCGGCGATCGCTACGTCCTGGAAGAAATGCTCGCGCACGGCTATTCTCTGGGCGGCGAGCAATCCGGGCACATCATTTTCACGGAATTTAATACGACGGGCGACGGCTCCGTCACGGCGGTGCAAACGCTGTCCATTTTGAAACAGTCCGGGAAGAAACTGTCCGAGCTGGGCGCGCTCATGACGGATTATCCGCAGGTGCTGAAAAATGTGCGCGTCTACAGCAAGAACGGTTGGGAAACGAATGAAATGATTGCGGAAGCCATCGAGGCGGGAAAAGAAGAACTCGCGGGCGACGGCCGCATTCTCGTCCGCGCATCCGGCACGGAATCCCTGATCCGCGTCATGGGCGAAGGCCCCGATCAAGATCAATTGGAACGCATCGTGAATGACATCGCATCGGTGATTGAGCAGGAGATTGGGGAAAAAGAGTAACAGTATACATAGAAGTGCTTAGCTTAAGACTGTCAGACTATGAGACTGTCAGACTGTGAGACGTCTGATGTCTGACGTCTGACCGTCTCATGTCTTTCAGTCATAGCTTATGCGTCGATTCATGAGAAAAAGTTTCATAAATTCTATACGAAATCCCCCTTGCCAAATTCGGCAGGCGGGAGTATACTTGCAACATCATAAATTTCACAGATACGACAAAGGGCTCGCCGCGTGGCGGTTTTTTTCTCTTATGTGTGGCAAAGAAGCTGCTTTTCCAGTACGAAAGGCGGCTCTTTTTATTGAAGTTTTCCGTGAAGGAGGAAACAACATGAAACGATTGTGGTGGATGGCAATGGGAGCGGCAGCGGCTCCGCTTTGGGTGAGCGCCGCGGATGAACCGGCGCTGTCTTCGGGAGATATGGCCTACGTCGCCTTTGCGACACTCTTGGTCCTTTTAATGACGCCGGCCGTTGGGCTTTTCTACGGCGGGCTCGTGCGGCGGAAAAATTCCATCAATACGATGATGATGTCTTTCATCTGTCTCGCGATTTTCACGGTGCAGTGGTATCTTTTCGGGTATTCGCTCGCCTTCGGGCATGAT
>CAVJQK010000070.1:0-448 GCA_963651795.1 Erysipelotrichaceae bacterium
TGCGAGAACATTTTTCACGGCTTTTGAGGTTTGTTTGCAATAAAAATTTTTAAGATGCCGAAGAAGTATTTTCGGAAGATTTTTCCTTCTTAATAATAAATTGATCCATGATTTCGGGAGTAATATCCCGTGCCGAAAGTCCGTGAGTTTCCACATAATCGGCATAGGCACGTAAATCAAAAGCAATCGGAGCCGGCTCTTTGTAAGGATTGACTCTTTGTATGTAATCTTCCGCTATTTTCCGCTTAAAGGTATTCCTCTGTCCATTCATAATCGTACACCTCCCTCAACTTTTGCGCCATACGATCCGAAAGCATGAAACGATACGGATTATTCAACGGCGGCAACGGTAATGCACCGAATTCGGAAATGTAATATTCATACAATTTTTCATCCATGGCTTCGGCGACGACAAATCCGTCAAACCCGGCTTTTTCGGATAAATCCG
>CAVJQK010000070.1:489-6616 GCA_963651795.1 Erysipelotrichaceae bacterium
GCAATGGCAAATAAATGACCGCCGACACCCGAAAATCTCTTTTGACCGTATTCCCAAACATTATTTTCCGGGGCGGTACATCCCCAAGAAATGTAGACGGCTTTTGCGTCATAATCGTAAGAAATTGCCACCAGGCCTTGAATATCCACAGTTCCCTTCAGAACCAGGGCATATATTTCCGTTCCTGCCGGGAACTGACTCCAATTTACATACCATCCGGTTTTTTTATTGAATTTGGAAAGGAAACTTTTTCTTTTTATTCTGACAACTTCCGTATCATAGATTTCTCCGGTGGAAACTTCTTTCAGGCACGGAGAAAATTCATCAATGCGAAACGTAATCATAATCGTATCCTCCTGACATTATTATTATAACATGAAACGAAGCGCGTTGTGCAGATTCCTGTTTTACTTTGCACTTTGCACTTTGCACTTTGCACTGTTTCTGTTATAATACATTTATATTGAACGATTGGAACGAGTGATTATTTCGCTCAGACCAACTGATTGCTTCATTCAGAATAAAAAGCTTCATTTGAAACAAAATTTTTTTTCGATTCGGAAACGGGGGATCGCTTTGGGCGTGAAAAGATCGGATCGGCGGCCGCTCATTTTGGCGGCGGCGCGTGAGCTGTTCCATGAGAAAGGCTTTGCCGACACATCGATGCGCGAAATCGCAAAGGTTGCGGGTGTGTCGGCTTCGGCGATTTCGTATTATTTCAAAAGCAAGGAAGGGCTGTATCGCGAATTGTATCCGGAAGGTGCGGAGCAGGCGCCGGACAGCCGCGCTTGCATCATTGCGGCGGCGCAGCGTTTATTTGCGGCCGAGGGCTACGCGCGCGTTTCCATTCGCGACATTGCGGAGGAGGCCGGCGTTTCCTCATCGGCGATTTCCTATTATTTCGGCGGGAAGGCGGAGCTGTATCGCGAGGTGCTGTACCGCGGGACGAGTCTCATTTCGGAATTCATGGATCGGGTGAGCGAAGGAAACCCGGAGCCGGGCGACATTTTGCGTCTCTACGGCGATTTCCTCATGCGTTGCGGCTGTGAGCGGCCGGAGGTGATGCATCTCATTTTCCGCGAGTTGATGAATGGGACGGATGTGTTCTCCGGTTTCGTCAAAAATCGATTGAAACGGATGATCGATGTGCAGCGGCATGCGCTTTTGGAAGGGCGCGAGTCGGGGCTGTATCGGAATGATTTGCGGGCCGAGGTGGTCTCGATGTCGTGGGCCGGGATGGTGCTTTTCTATCACGTGGCGCACGGGATTATGACGGATTTACTGCCGGATGAGGAGGAGCCCACGCCGAAGGAGTACATGGATATGGTGTGGGAAGTGCTCATGAACGGGATTCGGGAAAGAGGAAACGGCGAAGAGGGGGGAAACGTTTGATGAATAGGAAATTGGCGGCGGCGGTGCTGGCGGCGGTATGTCTCACGATGCCTTTGACGGGTTGCGGGGGCAAGAAGGCGGCCGCGGTGAAAGCGCCTTTGGTGAAGACGATGGTGATCGGCGGGGAGACGCCTTCGGAGAAGCGGACGTTTTCGGGGACGGTGCGCGGCGAGTTCGAATCGGCGCTGGCGTTCCAGGTCGGCGGGCGCATCATGCATCGGTATGTGCAATCGGGGGATCGCGTGGTCGCGGGCCAGGCGCTTTTCGATGTGGATTCGAAGGATGCGACGGAGCAGGCGGCGGCGGCCGATGCGTCGGTCGTTTCCGCACGGGCGCAATATGAACTCGCGGAAACGACGATGAATCGTTACAAGAGTCTCCACGATATTCAGGCCATTTCGGATTTGCAAATGGATCAGGTACAAAATTCGTACGATTTGGCGGCGGCGCAGTTGGATGCGGCGATTGCGACGAAGGCGCGTGCGGATAATAATTTGGAAAATACGACGCTTCGCGCGGATCGGGACGGCATCATCGGGCAGACGCTCTATGAGGTCGGGCAGGTCATCGCGGCGGGGACGCCGGTCGCATATTTGGTGGACGATTCGAAAATGGAAGTCCGCATATCGCTCACGGAGAAACAATACGGCACGTACAGTGTGGGGATGCCGTGTACGGTGACGTTCTGGGCGCTGCCGGATGTTTCCGTGAAGGGTATCATTCGCGAAAAAGCGGCGTCGCCGAATTCTTCGACGGGGACGTACGACGCGAAAATCGATTTAATCGATCCGCCGAAACTTTCCGTCGGGATGACGGCGGAGGCGGTTTTCGATGAGAATCTCGGCCGCAAAGAAAAAATTTCCGTACCGCTCACGGCGATTGCCGGGCAGAAGGAGTCGCCTTCCGTCTGGGTCGTGAAGGACGGAAAAGTTTCCTTAATTTCGGTGAAAGTGGGCGCGTACGGCGCGGATACGGTGGAAATCACGGAAGGGCTGGCGAAGGGCGATTGTGTCGTCACGGCCGGCGGACAGAAGCTGCATGAAGGAGACGAGGTGCGGATATGAAGGGACCGAATATGGCGGAATGGGCGATTCGGCATAAGTCGATTGTCTATTTCTTCGTCATTTCCATCATCATCGGCGGTCTGTGGTCGTATTTCCATTTGGGCCGGAGCGAGGATCCCAGTTTCACGATTCGCCAGGCTGTCGTGACGGCGGCGTGGCCGGGGGCTTCGGCGGAACAAATTACGAAACAGGTGACCGATCCGCTGGAGAAAAAATTGCAGGATACGAAGGGTCTCGATTATCTTCGGAGTGTCACGCATGACGGAAAAACCATCATTTACGTGCATCTCAAAGATGAGGTGCCCGTCGATGAGGTGCAGACGCGCTGGCATGAAGTGCGAAATATGGTTTCCGATGTCTGGAGTTCGCTCCCGTCGGGCGTGTACGGGCCGTATATCAACGATCGTTTCGATGATGTGTACGGGTCGATTTATGCGCTGACGGGCGACGGTTTCTCCTATGAAGAGAAACGTATGTACGCCGAAAGGATGCGGCAGAAACTTCTCGCCGTGGACGATGTGCAAAAAATCGAGCTTCTGGGCGTGCAGGACCAGGCGATGTACATCGAGATGGATCAGAATAAATTGGCGTCTTTCGGCATGAGTCCGATGACGGTGTTCCAGCTGATTCAGCAGCAGGGCATGATGATGCCGGCGGGCACGATTCACACGAGTACGCGAAATGTGGCGCTCCGCGTGGAGGGGCTCATCGATACGCCGGAAGCTTTGGAAAATATTCCGATTCATGTCGGCGACCGTTCTTTCCGCTTGGGCGATGTCGCAAAAGTCACGCAAAGTTATGAGGATCCGGAAACGGCGCTCATGTATTTCAATGGGAAACCGGCCGTCGGTGTCGCGATTTCCATGACGCCGGGCGGGGATAATTTGAAATTGGGCGATAATCTCGAAAAAGCGGTCGCGGAAATTACAAAAGATTTTCCGGCGGGGCTCGAAGTCGGGCTTGTCGCCGATCAGCCGAGTGTCGTGAATGATTCCATTGCCGAATTCACGGAAGCTTTGCTGGAAGCGCTCGTCATCGTCATGGCCGTTTCCTTATTCTCTCTGGGACTTCGGAGCGGATTTGTGCTCGCGCTTTGCGTCCCGGTCGTCATTTGCGCCTCGTTTCTTTTCATGGAATGGAAGGGCATCGACCTTCATGTCGTGTCGCTGGGCGCGATGATCGTTTCCTTGGGGCTTTTGGTCGATGACGCGATTATTGTCATCGAAATGATGCAGGTGAAATTGGAGCACGGCGCCGGACGCATGGAGGCGGCGGAGGCGGCGTATAAAGCCTGCGCGATGCCGATGCTGGCGGGGACCCTTATCACCGCGGCCGGTTTCATCCCCGTCGGGCTTGCCGAAGGGACGACGGCCGAATATACGAATTCTCTTTTCTGGGTGATTCTCTCGACTTTGATTATTTCGTGGATCGCCTCGATTTTCGTCTCCCCTGTTTTGGGGTATAAGCTCATAAAAATCGACGACAAGCCGTCGGAATGGAAACATCGGCTGCATGAGAAATCGTATGCCTTTTTCTATAAAGCGATTCGCGCGGCCGTCCATTATCGGAAATCGATGGTCATCGGCACCGCCGCGCTCTTTTTGGCATCGGTGGCTACATTCCCCTTAATCAAGCAGGAATTTTTCCCCGCCTCCGTCCGTCCCGAACTCATTTTGGACGTGAATTTGCCGCAGGCGACCGGTATTTCCGATACGAAACGCGTCATGGCGGGTATTTCCGATTCGCTCTATGGGGATAAGCGCGTGGCGTCTTTCTCGACGTACATCGGCGATTCGGCGCCCCGTTTCATTCTTCTTTTCACGCCCCTTCCGCCCGAAGACGGGCATGGGCAGATGATCATCGTCGCGACCGATACGGAAGCTCGAAACGAGCTCCATGATGAAATATTGCAGCGCATTTCCGACCAATATCCCGAAGCGCGCGCGCATATCCGCTACATCACGACGGGACCGCCCGCCGAATATCCGATCATGCTGCGCCTCCGCGGGCCGGATACGGATGAGGTGGTGCGGCTCGGAAATGAGATGCTGGCAATCGCCGAAAAGAATTCGGATGTCACGAATGCGAGTCTCGATTGGCCGGAAACGGCGCCTGTCGTCCGCCTCAAATTCGATCAGGACAAAATTCGGACGCTCGGCGCGGATAATTATTCCATCGCGCAGGATTTGTATGTGAAACTTTCCGGCTACAAAGTGTCCGAATCGTATCAGGGCGATCAGCTCGTCCCGATTAAATTCCGCCTGGACGGAAACAATACGGAGCGCCTCGCGAATTTGGCGTCCGTCCCCGTGCATGTGGGAAGCGGGAAATATGTGCCGCTCGGCGAATTTGCTGACATTTCCTATGAAAATGAAATTTCGACGATTTGGCGGAGAGACGCCGCGCCCTGCATCACACTTCGTGCCGAAGCGAAAGGAAACGCCAAAGCCGACACTGTCGCCAAAGAACTTTTGAATAAAACGCTCAAAGATTTTTCGGAAAAACTTCCCGCCGGCTATACCTTAGAGGCAAGCGGCAGCCTGGAAGACAGCCAGAAATCCGTGAAAAATATCATGGCGCCCGTGCCGATCATGGTCTTCGTCATCCTGATGATTTTGATTTTTGAATTAAAAGATATCAAACTTATGACGATCGCGGCGATCTCGGGGCCTCTGGGACTCATCGGCTGCTTCCTCACGCTGGCCGTCACGGGGGAGCCGATCGGATTCGTCGCCATTATCGGAATGCTCGCCATCATGGGCATGGTGATACGAAACAGCATCATCCTAATCGACCAAATTCGCCAGCACTTGGAAGAGGGCATGAGCCCCTACAAAGCCATCATCGACTCGGCTGTCCTCCGCTTCCGCCCCATCATGCTGACCAGTTTTGCCGAAGTCCTCGGCATGATTCCGCTCCTCCCCAATCCTTTCTGGAGTCCGATGAGCGCGGCTTTCATCGGCGGACTCGTTCTTGCTACACCTTTGGGCCTTCTCTTTGTTCCCGCCCTCTATGCTGCGTGGTACAAGGTGGAGGAAACGGGCGAAAAAGGGGCGTGGGAGGAATAAGCGCTGCGCGCAAGTGCAAAGTGCAAAGTGCAAAGTGCAAAGAAAAAGACGCGTTCGTGTGAGCGCGTCTTTTTTCGTCCTGCCTAAATTATTAAAAATTTGCCAAAATTATTAGAATGTGATAAAATTTGTATAAGCCGGAAAAGCTTTCGGCCGGCGCGAAGGAGCGGAGTGTGGAGGAAACACGGCCACTCGCACGATTCCGTTTCCTTTTTTCAAACGAAAGCCGTTTACAGAAAAGGGGAATTGTTATGAAAAAAATCCTTGCTATGGCAGCTGTGGCTGCTCTCGCAGCGGGCGCTTCCGTCTACGCCGCGAATCCGTTCTCCGATGTCGATACTTCCGACTGGGCGTATCAGGCCATCTCCGATCTGTCCGATCGCGGCATGATCGAAGGTTATCCGGACGGCACCTTCAAAGGCGAAAACAACATCACTCGTTTTGAACTGGCGCAGATTATCGCTCGCCTCATGGCGAAAGAAGATCAGATGAATGCCGAAGATCGCGCCATCATCGATCGTCTCGCTTCCGAATATGCGTCCGAACTTGAAAATCTCGGCGTTCGCGTTTCCAACCTCGAAAAGAAAGTCGGAAACCTCGCTT
>CAVJQK010000071.1:0-6584 GCA_963651795.1 Erysipelotrichaceae bacterium
GTACCTCCTTGACGAAGAATTAAATCAAACCGATCTGAAGCAGAAATATTTGGATGCCGGCTGGGAAAAGACAGATTGGTACGAAGGGCTCATTGCCGATTGGAAAGGACTTCCCTCGGGCGATGGGATTTTGACAGACGAGACGAAAAAACAAATTATCAAAAGCTATGCCGACCGCACGGTTTCCGCCAATGTCGAAAAGGGAAAAAATTAGCGGATCCGGATGCGAATGCTTCCATGGCCGAGCAAGAAAACAGCAAGAAAGAGATGGAAAAGAAGAAGAAGGAAGCGGAAAACAATAAACGCTGGCGTCGCTACAATGATTATGAAAAAACCAATACCATCTTGAAATGGCAAAACGAGCATTGGACCGTGAAAGGCACATACGAAACGATGGATCGCCACATGCCCGACAGCGTCTGGCTCGGCGACGCAAATGCGGCTGTGTACAATTACGGCGTCGATTTGTACGATAAATATTATTACGACAGCCGCCGCCAGAAGCAGATGAGCACTTCCCTTCTCGTGCAGCGCCGCCAGGAAGTCGGCAAGCTCGAATGGGGCTGGATGCTTAATTACATGTACCAGAATAAAGAGTATCGCGCCGAGCATATCAATACGGATTATCCGAATAGCGAATGGGATATGCAAAATACGCCGCTTCGCGAATGGAGCTTGTATAAATCCAGGAAATATACGGCACAGGTCGACGGGACATACAAAGTCAATGACCGGCATATGCTTGATTTCCTCATCAATTTCTCCCGCGAGCGTCTTGATATCGACGGATCCAACATGGGAAAAATTTTGGCCGGTACGGCGAGCGCAAATAATCTTTCCTCGCAAATCCGCAATCGCTATGAGCAGCAGCTTTTCAATATCCAGGTTCAAGATTCCATCACGCTCGATAAAAAAGGCTCTCTCATCCTGACGCCGGGTCTTCGCTACAACCAATCGAAAATCACGGGCTACAGCGACAGCACGCGCTTCTCCGAAGGGCAGGCCACTTGGATCAGCCAGAAAGATTCCCAGACAAAAGGGAAATTTACCTGGCAGCTGGCTTTGAAGAAAGTTGTTAACGATCATCTCACGGTTCGTATGACGGGCGGGACATATTATCGTCTCCTCAATATGGCGGAAATCGCCGGCGACGGCGCGGGCATTTTGCCGGCTCCGATGAATCGAAACGGCGACGGCGCCATGTTCCCGGTGCCGGAAGACGGCAAGCAATTCGATATCAGTTTCCTTACGCACTCGAAATGGTTCGGCGCCCGGAACGAGACGACGATCACCTATTTCTGGAGAGAATCCGACAACATGCTGCAATTGGAGCGCGCCGGGAAGGATTACTGGTCGTATTTCAATGATAATAGAGGCCGTGCGAGCGGCATCGAATTCCAGACGAGTTTCAAATGGAAAAAGATTGATTTGGATCTGGAGCTCACCTATACGAAATCGTGGGCGGCAACCAAGCATGAAGCGACGGGCGATCAGGAATACAGAGAAATCTGGCCGACCTATCAACCGAAATGGGAAGGCAATATCCGCCTCACCTATCGGCCGAACGAAAAATGGTCCGTTTTCGGCGAATGTCATTACACAAGCGAATATTTCACCTATTCTCGCAAGGCGGGATCACAAATATTGAGTTCCTATATGGCGGGGATGCCCGTCGGCTCACTTGCCGTCATGAATTTGGGTCTGAAATACATGCCGACGAAAGATTGGCAACTCACTTTGGGATGTAATGATGTCTTCAATTCGGCTCCGCGTTCCAAGCTTCATAACTATACGGCGTTTATGGATGCAGGGTACATCAATCCGGAATTCCCGATTCAGGGACGGACGTATTATCTAAACGTTCGGTATACATTCTGACGGGTGAAGAAATTCGCTCCGGAAAGTCGATGAATATATATTTTCGATTTCGTAATGAAGGAGGCTTTTATGAAAAGGAGGAAATCAAAAAAGAGCGCATGGATTTTGGCGAAGCGGAAAATAATCTGTCCGGTCATGTCGGCATCGCCGAAGGACTCACCTCTTCCTCCGCCGTCATCAAACTCGGCGACATCACCTTCTCCGAAGAAGACGGCGTCGGCAGCTACAAAGTGGGCACACTTCACACGCCGTCCGCGGATATCATCTACGGCGATAACGAAACGGCCATGATGAAAGGCTCGAAGAGCGCCATGGCATCCCTCGCCCTCCTCTGGCGCGCGGAAAATAACGACCTCATGAAACGCATGGGCGACCTCCGCATGAATCCGGGTGAAACCGGCGTCTGGGCGAAATACTACGGCGGGAAAAATACATTCGACAAACAAAATACCGATCTTTCCGTCCGTTACAATGCCGTCCAGGTCGGCTTTGATCGCGAAGTCGGAAAGAACTGGAAACTGGGACTTGCTATTTCCCACAATACCGGAAGCGCGAGCCTCGGAAACGGCAGTGCCGATATCAAGAGCACCGGCATCGGCCTCTACGGCACTTGGCAGCATGAAAACGGAAGCTATGTGGACATCATTTTCAAAACTTCGAAGCTCAATAATGAATACGATGTCTACAACACCTACGGTCATAAACTTCACGGCGACTACGGCGTATGGGGGACGTCTCTTGGAATCGAATATGGGAAACGCTTCACCTATGCAAACGGCCTCACCGTCGATCCCAATATCGAATTCACATTCGGAAGCGTGGCCGGAAAGAGCTACGACGCGACCAGCGACTACAAAACCTCCGACGGAGCCGGCAAAGCCCTCCACGTCGACCAAGATAGCTACAAATCCTTCATCGGACGCCTGGGTGTACGCGTCGGAAAGAAAACGCAGCGCACAAGCTACTTTGCCAAACTTGCGCTGGCGCATGAATTCTCCGGCGGCTTTGATAGCACCTTCCGTGCCGACGGTGAACCGACCGGCAAGACTCACCTCGACTTTGCGGGCACCTGGCTCGAAGCCCAGCTCGGCGTGACGACCAAGCTCAGTGAAAAGAGTTACTTCTACGCCGATGTGGAAAAGACATTTGGCGGAGACGTCAAGGAAACTTGGAGACTCGACGCCGGTTTCCGTCTCTCGTTCTGATACATTTATAGGAAATATAAAAAAGCAGGCATTTCGGTGTCTGCTTTTTTGTGTGGAAGGATCGAGGATACATTGAATGTATATCTCAACTTTTCTGTTATATATTTTCGTTTTACTGCTCGGTATGAACCTTTGCTTCTTGTAGCCAGGCGGTTACGATCTTGGTGTCATATCCGACCATATCGGCGATTTCTTCGGTCGAATCACCGCGCGCGGCCATCTTTTGCGCTGTTTCTCTGGCTTTTTTTGCTTCACCACTGATCCAACCGGCGTTAAAACTTTTGTCGCGAATTTCTTCCATGATTTGACACATTTGATTCACTCCTTCCTGTTTCTCTTTATAGAATCGGACCTCATCGGCCAGAATTTTGAAATTCATATTATTGGGATTGGTGCAATAGAGATCGTGCATGAGTTTCCCGAGCTCGGTTTCATCTTGGATTTTGGAATTGACGTAGATGATGTGGGTACCGTCTCGGAAATCTTCGTCCGTTTCTCGGATGATTCGATCGATGTGGTACAGCGGTTTGCCTGCCTTTAGGACGTCATTTTCGGTGATGAAAATCACATACGTTTCGATGAGATTCTTAAATTTTTCGCCCGGGTAGGTGACGCTTGCATCCAAGAGTGCGCTGTGGTAGCGGGCACGTTTGGGATCGGCGCCTTCATCTTTTCTCTGGATTTCGATATTATAAGGCTTTCCTTCCTTATCTACAGCTAAGACATCTAAGCAGAGGGAGCGCCCACGGAGATTTTTCATTTCTTTTTGCGTCGTGACTTTTCGTACGGACAAATCCGGTCGTTTCAAAATGAGTCGCAAAATGAATTCGGTGCATTCCGGCTTTTGCAAAACCACGGAGAAAAAGGTGTCATCCATTAAGCGGAAACGTCGGATAAATGCTTGATCTTCTTCGCTGATTTCGTTCCAAAATGCTTCTTTTGTTTCGTCCATGCATTTGCCTCCTTCTGTTTTTCTTTCATTATAACATAGTGAAAAAATGCGTGCATGTATCGCGTACGATTTTCTCCTCATTTCTTTTATAAAATAGCGGAGAAAAGTTGTATTTCCACATTGACGGAGGCTATTTAAAAATTTATAATGAATATGGTTTTATCTGTGGCAAATGACGGCCACGGAAGGCCGGTGACCTCGGCCGGTTTTACAGAAAATCGAGGACTGTTTCTTTTTCGGAAGGGAGATACCATGTTAGAAAAATTGTTTGCGCTGTCGGAACGGAATACGACGGTGAAAACGGAAATCATGGCGGGCATCACGACGTTTATCACGATGGCCTACATTCTTTTTGTCGCACCGGGCGTTCTGTCGGCTGCGGGAATGGATCCGAATGCGGTCTTTATCGCGACGTGTTTGGGCGGCGGTCTTGTCACGATTGCGATGGGTGTTTTCGTTAATTATCCGATTTGCTTGGCTCCGGGCGTGGGTCTGTTGGCATTTTATGCGTTCACGGTATGTATCGGGATGCAGGTGCCGTGGCAGACGGCGTTGGGGGCCGTTTTCATTTCCGGTCTCGTTTTCTTCGTGCTGACGGTGACGCATATCCGCCAGATGATTATCGAAGGAATTCCGAATTCTCTGAAATCGGCCATCACGGTCGGGATCGGGCTTTTCATTTGCATCATCGGGCTCAAGATGAGCGGGCTCATGTCCGTCACCTTGTCTTTGGGACCGGATGTGCTGAAAGATGTCGTGGCGGCCGGCGGGCATTATACGGCGGGCTCCAATGATACGGTCTTCGGGCTCGGCAGCATGATGGATCCGGCGCACTTGGTTACGATTTTCGGTCTTTTCTTCACGGCGATTTTAATGAGCAGAAATACCCCCGGTGCGATCATCATCGGCATTTTGGTGACGACGGTCGTTTCCTATGCGGTCGGCGTTTCCCATATTCCGGAAAATTTCTCTCCTTTCCATCTGCCGGATTTCTCGAATAATGCGTTCTTCGATTTGGATATCGCCGGCGCGTTCCAAATGGGGATTGTGACGATTGTCTTCACGTTCACCTTCGTCGAATTGTTCGACTCGATGGGGACGATGGTCGGCGCGGCGACGAAGGCCGGTCTCGTCAATCCGAAGACGGGCGATTTCCCCGGCATGGGCAAAGCGCTTCTCTGCGATGCGTGCGGCGTTTCCTTCGGTTCGCTCCTCGGCTCTTCCACGATTACGGCGTTCGTCGAATCGGTGGCGGGCGTCGGCGCGGGCGGCCGCACGGGTCTCACAGCGGTGACTTGCGGCGTGCTCTTCCTGCTTTCGCTGCTCTTGGCGCCGGTCATGGGGCTCATCCCGGGCACGGCGACGTCTCAGGTGCTGATTTTGGTCGGCGCCCTCATGCTCGAAGGTGTGAAAGACATTGATTTCAGTGATTTCACGGAAGTGTTCCCCGCGTTCCTCACGATTGTGCTCATGCCTTTCACGTACAGCATCGCGAACGGCATCTGCGGCGGTTTCGTAGCCTATGCGGTTTTGAAACTCGTCACGGGCAAAGGCCGCGAGGTACATCCGATTGTCTATATTCTGGCGATTCTGATCGCCGTTCGTTTCGTTTTCTTGGGTGAATGAGGAAACAGCCGGCTGCGGCGCTTTCGGGCACGGTAGCCGGCTTTTGTTGTTTTAAAAGAGGAAACACAGACAAAATCGGATAACGGTTTAGTCAGCGCTTCCTAAAGCGAGGAAACTTTTATGCATGTGGCGATTGTCATGGGGAGTGATTCGGATCTTCCCGTTATGAAAAAAGCATTCGGCATTCTGGAAGAATTCGGCGTTACGTACGATGCGGCGCTGGCTTCCGCACATCGGACGCCGAAGAAACTGGCGGATTTCGTGGCCGCCGAAGAGAAAAAAGGCGCGGCCTGCTTCATCGCGGGCGCGGGCATGGCGGCGGCGCTTCCCGGCGTGGTTGCCGGTCTCACCGAAAAGCCGGTCATCGGCATTCCGCTCTCATCGGCGAATCTCGACGGAATGGATTCCCTCCTTTCCATCGTACAAATGCCCTCGGGCATGCCGGTCGCAACCGTCGCGATAGACGGCGCGAAAAACGCGGCCTACCTCGCCGTCCAACTCGGAGCTCTCTCCGACAGTGCGCTCGCGGAAAAATATCACAATTTCCGCGAAGACCAGGCGAAGCAGATTTATGAGAAGGACGAAAAGCTGCAGAAAGAACTGAGTAAGGGTTGATGCGTTGATGCGCGGATGCGTTGATGCGGTGCAGGATGCGCTGCGCGCATACCGGTTGTAATGGTGATGAGCGATGAGTGATGGGTGATGAGTCGTAGGGGTCGCCTGTGGCGACGAATCCTGTTGTAAAAGTGCATAGTGCATAGTGCATAGTGCATAGGAAATATAGGTGTGCCCTTCGGGCACGATCCTGTTTTATGCCGGCGGAGCCGGCGAGCGAGCGTAGCGAGCGATTATAAAAAAATGCGCGCGCAGCGCACCGCTTAAAGCTCCTAGCTCCCAGCTCCTAGCTCCCGGCTTCATCGAAA
>CAVJQK010000072.1:0-6557 GCA_963651795.1 Erysipelotrichaceae bacterium
CTTTCCGCGTGGTTTCCCATATTTTTTCACATGTTTCTTTTTTATTATTTCTATTCACTTTTCCCTTTGTTTGTGATAAAATAAACCTATCTGGGAGAAAGTCTTATTTTTATATTAAAATACAGCAAAAAGGAGTAGAGTAAAATGGCTGAAAAGAAGACGGTCGAAGAAGTGAAGGTTGCGGCTGAAAAGGTTGCTGCGTTCCAGAAGTTTTTGGATGAAAACCAGATCACGGGTTTCAATATGGAAGACTTGGGCGGTGAAGCTCATCGCCATGCGTTCCGCAGCAATTTACCGGTTGCGGGGCAGCAACTTCCGTTCTGGATTGTTCTCGATGACAGTGTGTACACGATGATTCAGATTCAGATTGTGGGTGCGATTGCTGTGGCGGATAAGCGCGAACGTATTTGCGGTTTCCTCAACGATCTGAATGAACAGTATCAGGTGCTGAAGTACTCCGCCGATGCGCAGGGCAATGTCATTCTGTCCTGTTGCATTCCGGCCGGTGTGCCGCACTTCGATCCGGCTCTCGTGATTGCGATTCTGAATCAGATTCAGACGAATTTGAACGAAATTTACAGCGAGCTGATGCAGCAGCTGTGGGCGAAATGATCGATAGGAGGAAACGTTTTATGAAGAAGATGCTTATGGCGGCGGCTCTGGCCGCGGCGGCTTTCGGTTTTGCGGCGGGCGCGGATGCGGCCAATGCGGTTATTGATGCGGACGGCATTTTGGAGAGAAGTGCTTCTTTTCAGAGCGCGGCGAGAGCGCTTCAGGGTGAGCAGCAGAAATTGCAGCAGCAGTTTGACAGAGAATCCGCATCTATGAATGATGCGAATAAACAGGCACTTAGTCAGAGATTGAATCAGCAGTTCGCACAGCGTCACGCTCAGCTGATGCGTCCGGTTCTGGAAGCATTCCAGAAGGCGGTGGAACAGGTCGCGAAGGCGAAGGGTGTGGACACGGTTATTCTGAAAAACGGTGTCGTTTACGGAAACGTGACGATGGATATCACGGAAGATGTCAGAAAGATTATGAAATAAGAAACGAAAGGGCTGCGAGAAATCGCGGCTCTTTTTTGTTGCCATTTTTGGAAACAAATGCGGTGCTTCGCGATGATAAAAAATTTGTCGCGAAGCGACACCTGCAGCGCATCAACGCATCCGCGCATCAACGCATTCCGCAAGAATGCATCGCAATGGTATAATAAGAAAATAGGAAAAAGGAAAAAGGAAAAGTTTTCGGAGGAGGAAATATGGGAGATTCTAAAATTTTTCGGCAGTATCCCGAAGAGACAGTGCCTTTTACGTTGAAGGCGCCTTTTTCGGCGATGGGCGATCAGCCGAAAGCGGTGGATTCTCTCGTGGAAGGTCTGCGCGGCGGAGAGTGGGCGCAGGTTTTGAAGGGCGCGACGGGCACGGGCAAAACATTTACGATGGCGAAAGTCATTGAGGCGGTGCAGCGGCCGACGCTCATTATTTCCCCGAATAAAACACTGGCGGCGCAGACGGCAAGCGAGTTTAAAGATTTTTTCCCCGATAACGCGGTGTATTATTTCGTTTCCTATTACGATTATTACCAGCCGGAGTCGTACATTCCGGCGACGGACACGTATATCGAAAAAGATTCTTCGATGAATGAGGAAATCGATCGGCTGCGTCACTCGGCGACGATGGCGCTTTTCGAGCGGCGCGATGTCATTATCGTGGCGTCCGTTTCCTGTATTTACGGTTTGGGGGATCCGGAGGATTACAGCACGATGGGGCTTTCGCTTCGGCCGGGGGAAATGATTTCGCGCGAGGATATTTTGGGGAAACTGGTCTCGATGCAATATTTGCGAAACGATTTGGCGTTCACGCGCGATACGTTTCGCGTGCGCGGCGACACGGTGGATGTGTTTCCGGCGTCGTCGAACAATACGGCGGTGCGAATCGAAATGTTCGGAGACGAAATCGATCGCCTGACGGAATTCGATGTGGTGACGGGGGAAACGGTGGCCGAGCGCAATCATATCGCGATTTTCCCGGCGTCTCATTACGTGACGACGTCGGAGAAATTACTCCGCGCGGAGCAGAGCATCGAGGAGGAATTGACGCAGCGGCTCAAAGAGCTGCGAGACAGGGACAGATTGCTGGAAGCGCAGCGGCTGGAGCAGCGGACGCATTATGATTTGGAAATGATGCAGGAGCTGGGTTATTGCTCCGGGATTGAAAATTATTCGCGGCATTTGTCGAATCGGGCGCCGGGGGAGCCGCCGTACACGCTTTTGGATTATTTCCCGGATGATTTTCTTTTGATGATTGATGAATCGCATGTGACGGTGCCGCAGCTGCGCGCGATGTACAATGGGGATCGTTCGCGAAAAGAAGCGCTCGTGGAATACGGTTTCCGCCTGCCTTCGGCGCTGGACAATCGGCCGCTCACATTCGATGAATTTACGGAGCGCATCAATCAGATTATTTACGTCTCGGCGACGCCGGGGCCCTATGAAACGGGGGTCGCGACAAATACGGCCGAGCAGATTATTCGGCCGACGGGGCTTTTGGATCCGTCCGTTGAGGTGCGACCGATCGAAGGGCAAATGGATGATTTGCTCGGGGAAATTCATAAGAGAATCGACGCCGGCGAGCGCGTGCTGGTGACGACGCTCACGAAGAAAATGGCGGAGGATTTGACGGATTTCCTGGCCGAAGTGGGCGTGAAAGTCCGGTATTTGCATTCGGATGTGGCGACGATTGAGCGCGCGGAAATTATCCGCGATTTGCGCGCGGGTGTTTTCGACGTCTTAGTCGGCATCAATCTGCTGCGTGAAGGGCTCGATATGCCGGAAGTGTCGCTGGTCGCGATTTTGGACGCGGATAAAGAAGGTTTCCTCCGTTCGGAAACGTCGATGATTCAGGTCATCGGGCGTGCGGCGCGAAATGCGCACGGGCATGTCATCATGTATGCGGATCGCATCACGGATTCCATGCGGCGGGCGATTAGTGAAACGGAGCGCCGGCGTGAGATTCAGCAGGCGTACAATGAGGAGCACGGCATTATCCCGCAGACGATTCAAAAGCGGGTGAAAGATTTAATCGATCTCACGAAGGTGGAGGAATCTTCGTCTTCGTATGAAAAGGAAACGGGGCCGGAGGCGCTCGCCGATGAGGAGCTGTATCAACGGATACAGGACGCGGAGCGGGATATGAAACGCGCGGCCAAAGCGCTGGAATACGAGGAAGCGGCGATGTGGCGCGATACTCTCTCCGAACTTCGGCAGCAATGGGCCGATCGTTTCGGTTCTCAATCGAAGAGCGCCATGAAACGAATGCAAAGCGGTAAGAAACGCATTTCCAGACCGCGAAAAAAACATGTATAAGACTAAAAGACTAAAAGACTGTGAGACTGTGAGACTTCTGAGATGTGTCGCTTCGCGACAATTTTTATAAAAGATTGTCGCCGAAGGCGACACCTATATTTTCTATGCACTATGCACTATGCACTATAATTGCTGATTTTCGGTATAAAGGATAATGGTATGGAGAAGGGTATCGTCATTACGGGGGCGCGGCAGAATAATCTGAAGAATATCAATCTGACGCTTCCGCGCAATAAACTTATCGTATTCAGCGGGCTTTCCGGGTCGGGGAAGTCGTCTTTGGCGTTTGATACGATTTACGCCGAGGGGCAGCGGAAATATGTGGAGTCGCTTTCCGCGTACGCACGCCAGTTTCTGGGACAGATGAATAAGCCGGAGGTCGATAAAATCGAAGGGCTTTCGCCGGCCATTTCCATCGACCAGAAATCGACGAGCCACAATCCGCGCTCGACCGTCGGCACGGTGACGGAGATTCACGATTATTTGCGTATGCTGTACGCCCACGCGAGCCGCGCTTTCTGCCCGCATTGCGGCCGCCCGATTGCGCGCCAATCGCCCGAGCAGATTGTCGACGAATTGATGAAACGCCCCGAAGGCACGAAACTCATGATTCTGGGCCCCGTCGCCGTGCAGAAAAAAGGTACGCACAAAAAGCTTATCGAAGAATTGCAAAAGCAGGGCTACGTGCGCGTTCGCGCGGACGGCACGGTCTATCCCATCGCCGACGTTCCCGATTTGGAGAAAAATAAGAAACATACCGTCGAAGTCGTCGTGGATCGCATCGTCATCCGCGAGTCCGTGCTCTCCCGCCTCACCGATTCGGTGGAAACGGCATTGAAACTCGGCGACGGGCTCATGGTGGCCGCCGTGATCGACGGAGAAGATTTACTTTTCAGCACACATTTTGCCTGCCCGGAATGCGGCATTTCCCTCCCGAAAGCCGAGCCGCGCATTTTTTCTTTCAATAATCCCTTCGGCGCCTGCCCCGCCTGCATGGGCCTCGGCTCCTCGCTCGAAGTCGATTTCGACCGCGTCATTCCCGATAAAGATTTGCCCTTCCGCCTGGGCGCCATCCGGCCTTATCACCTCACGCCCGACAGCTGGCTTTACAGACAGATGGTCGGTTTCCTGAAATTGTACGGACTCACCGTCGACGCCTGCTACAACGATTTGCCCGACGAAGCAAAATATTATTTCGAGCACGGCGGCGGTGAAGCCTTCGATTTCGAATACGTGAATATGCGGCGCGAGCGGAAACTGTACCATCGCCCCTTCGAAGGCATCGTCCCGATGGTGAAACGCCGCTACGAAGAAGCGTTCACCGAAAAAATGAAAGAGGAAACAGCCGAATATTTGGTCGAGAAACCGTGCCCCGTCTGCCACGGCGCGCGCCTCTGCCCGGAGAGCTTGGCATTCCGCGTCGGCGGGAAAAACATTGCGGAAATTTCCGACATGTCCGTCACGCATCTGCTACATTTTCTGGAACATTTGGAACTCACGGAAAAGGAAACGAAAATCGCCGATCAGATTTTGCGCGAAATCACGGCGCGTCTCCGTTTCCTCGAAAATGTCGGGCTGGATTATCTCACGCTTTCCCGCAGTGCGTCTTCCCTTTCGGGCGGCGAAGCGCAGCGGATACGGCTCGCGACGCAAATCGGCTCCGGCCTCGTCGGCGTGCTCTACATTTTGGACGAACCGTCCATCGGCCTTCATCAGCGGGATAATGATAAACTTCTCGCCACGCTGAAAAATATGCGCGATATCGGAAACACGCTCATCGTCGTCGAGCATGATGAAGATACGATTCGCGCGGCCGATTGGATTGTGGATATCGGGCCGGGAGCCGGTGAGCACGGCGGCCGCGTCATCGCGGAGGGCACCGTTTCCGATATTGAAGCCGTGGAAGAATCCTACACGGGGCAATATTTGAAAGGCGAAAAATACATTCCGCTTCCCCGCGCGCGCCGCGTCGGAAACGGGCTTTCGCTCCAAGTCATCGGCGCATCCGAACATAATTTGAAACATATCGACGTCGCGATTCCGCTCGGAAAATTCACCGTCATCACGGGCGAATCGGGCAGCGGAAAATCGACGCTCATCAATGATATCCTCTTCCGCGGCCTGTCGAATATGAAAAACAAAACGAATTATCGCACGGGCGCTTTCGAGAAAATTCTCGGCGCGGAATACATTGATAAAATCATCAATATCGATCAGCAGCCCATCGGTCGCACGCCGCGTTCCAATCCGGCGACGTACACGGGCGTTTTCAATGATATTCGCGAACTTTACAGCCAGACGGCCGAGGCGAAAATGCGCGGCTATAAGCCCGGGCGTTTCAGTTTCAACGTAAAAGGCGGGCGCTGCGAAACCTGTCGCGGCGACGGAATTTTAAAAATTGAAATGCAATTTCTCTCCGATGTCTATGTCCCGTGCGAGGCATGCCACGGCGCGCGCTACAATCGCGAGACATTGCAAGTGACATACAAAGGGAAAAATATTTCCGATGTCCTCAATATGACGGTGGATGAAGCCATTGAATTTTTCGACAATCATCCGAAAATTTTGCGGAAACTGGAAACAATGCAGGAGGTCGGCCTCGGGTACATTCATTTGGGGCAGCCCGCGACGACGATGTCCGGCGGGGAAGCGCAGCGCGTGAAACTGGCGACGGAGCTTTTGCGCCGCGCGACGGGCGGTACGCTCTATATTCTGGACGAACCGACGACGGGACTTCACAGCGAAGATATCCGGAAATTGCTCCGCATTTTGCATCGCTTGGTCGATCAGGGAAATACCGTCGTCGTTATCGAGCATAATTTGGATGTCGTGAAAGTGGCCGATTACGTCATTGATTTGGGGCCGGAAGGCGGCGATCGCGGCGGCGAAGTCATCGCGACGGGGACGCCGGAAGAAATTTGCGACGTTTCCCGGTCTTATACCGGGCAGTATTTGAAACCGGTGATTGAGCGCACGCGCGCGCTGATGGAAGCACATCATGATAGCGGTGAATGAAAATATCCGCGCCAAAGTGGAGGCGCTCCCGACGACGCCCGGCGTGTATCGGTGGAAAGATAAAAACGGAAAAGTGATTTACGTCGGCAAAGCGGTAAATCTCAAAAATCGCGTGCGTTCCTATGTGCGCGAGGACAAAAATCGCGCGCCGAAAGTCGCCGCCATGATGCGTCATGCGGAA
>CAVJQK010000073.1:0-6552 GCA_963651795.1 Erysipelotrichaceae bacterium
TTTAATTCCAAACTTAAAGGGAATTTGAATTTACACCCAATTTAGGACTTGACTCACTATGCACTATGCACTCATTTTTCGATCTCTATCATTTTTCCCAATCGGAAACTCCAGAGGCAGAGGGTTTTGACGGGGAGACCCAGGAGCGTTTCGGCGGCTTGGGCGTAGACGCAGAGCTGGGCGGCGTAGTGGTCGGCGAGTTCTTCGGCGGTGTGCCCGCGATCCGTTTTGTAATCGATGATGACGGCGCCTTCTTCCGTTTCCAAAAGGCAATCCATCGTGCCCTGGAGGAAAATTTTTTCGTCTTCTTCGCAATTTTGATAGAAATTTTTCGCCGGAAGGAGAATGGAGAAGGGCATTTCTTTGCGGATGCGGTGGGCGCTTCGCATTTCGGCGCCGAGCGGACTTTCGAGGAATGTCACGATATCGGAAACGGGATTTTGACGCGCGGTCGGCGTGAGGAGAATGCGCAATTCTTCTTCGGTGAAGGTGCCGTCTTCCGTTTTTTCGCGGACGGCGCGGATGACGGAGTCGGCGTCCGTGAGGCGCGTGAGATCGAGCATTTCCATGGCTTTATGCATGAGCGTGCCGTAGGAGGTGCCCGTTTCTTCGATTTTTTTCGGGAGAAGGAAATCGGGCGGTGCGGCAAAATCCGGCGGAAGGGTCTCTTTTTCGATGAGATTTTCCGCGAGGATGACGGAGGGCGTATTCTCTTCTTTTTCGGCCTGCGCGAGCTGCACGGCGGCGGTCGCGGTGAGTTTGGCCGGGGTGACGGTCGCGCCGATGTTCGGATATTTCCATTGGAAACGATCGTAAATCCACGCGGGCGCTTCGCCTTTTCTTTCGAGGAAACGGAGCGCTTCCGCCGTTTCCGCATTATTTTCTTCGGCGGCGGAGGGGCGTTTCTCGGATTCCGTCATGAAATTTTCGGCCTGCCACAGGTTGAAACGAAAGAGGGGCGTGTCGCTTTGCGTTTCATCGAATATCGGTTTTTTGCCGATGGCGTCCCAGATGTTTTCGCAGGAGGGGTGCATGGCGGCGGCGGGAAGAATCCAGTCGAGATAGCAATGCGCGTTCATGGTGAGGTGGACGGGGAGCGGCGTCTTCGGCTTGAGGGGCGCGGTGAGCGTTTCGAGCGCTTGGACGGCTTTGTCTTTCGTGCCGATGATGATGAGTTTATCTTTGGCGCGCGTCATGGCGACGTAGAGAAGGCGCGCTTCTTCGGCGAGACTTTCGCGCGAAATGGCGGCGCGGACGGCGTAGAAATATAATGTCGGCCAGCGGAGGAGCTGATTTTTCTCCAGGCGGCAGAGGCCGAGGCCCAAATCTTTGTGAATGAGGCCGGTGCCGGAAAGATCCTGCGTATTGAATTTTTTGCCGGTGTCGGCGAGGATGACGATGGGGAATTCGAGGCCTTTGCTCTTGTGCACGGTCATGATGCGGACGGCGTTTCCGCTGCCGGCTCCGGCATTTTCCTGCCGTATATTTCTCCCGTTTTCTTCGGTGCGTTTCATTAAGGAAAGGAAATCGGGGAGGCCGGTCAGCTCCGTGTCATCCCAGCGGCGTGCGGCGGAGAGGAGAGAGGCGATGTGTGCGCGGCGAAGGGCGCTTCCGGACATGCCGGAAAGATAGGAAAGGAAATCGGTGTCCGCGAGAATCGTTTCCAAAAGGCCTGTGATGCCGGACGTTTTCGCCGTATCGCGCCAATTTCTATACTGTTTTTTGAAACGGAGCGCGCGCATGGTGTCTTTGCCGGGAAGTTCTTTGATTTTGGCGAGCCCGCTCCAAAGACTTTCGGGGTCGGCGAGATGAATTTCGGCCAGACTTTCGTCGGAGAGGCCGACCAATGGCGAGCGGAGGACGGCCGCCATGGCGAGGTCGCGCCGCGGATTGTCGATGACGCGGAGGAGCGAGAGGAGAATTTGGATTTCGACGGAGCCGAAGAAATCGCTCGTTTCCTCGGTGAGGGCGGGAATGCCGGCGTCGGCGAGGATGGCGCGGATGTAACCGGCGCGTTTTTCGGTCGAGCGCATCAATATGACGATATCGCCGTAGCGGACGGGGCGGAATGTCCCGTCTTTTTCCATGACGGTGCGGCCGCTTCCGACGAGGGCTCGAATTTTCGACGCGATGAGGCGCGCTTCGATTTCGATTTTGTCCAAATCGGCGGTTTCGGCATCTGCGGCGGATTCCGTTTCCGGGGAGTCGTCTTTTTTTTCTTTTTCGAGGTCGAGGAGATCGATGTCGACGCTGCCGCCGATGTAGGCCGCGGGCGTTTCTTCTTTCCGACCGGCGTAGAGAGCTTCTTTTCGGCCGTAAGCGAGCTCGAGCGGGGCGCCGTCGGCCGTTTTTTGCATGATTTGTCCGAAGATGCAATTTGTCGCTTCGAGGACGACGGCATTGCTGCGGAAATTCAAATTGAGATCGATGCGGCGGTTTACGGCATCGTTTTCGGAGAATGTTTTGTATTTTCCGAGGAAAATGGTCGGATCGGCTTGGCGGAAACGGTAAATGCTCTGCTTGAGATCGCCGACGAGGAAACGGTTCGCGCCGTTGGCGATGAGAAGGGTGATGAGTTCCTGGATGCCGTTCGTGTCCTGATATTCGTCGAGCATGATTTCGCGATATTTTTTGCGAAGGGAGAGCGCCGTCTCGGATGGAATCGGGTGCTCGGGCGTGGAATCATCGGCGAGGAGAAGTTTCAATGCGTAATGCTCCATGTCGTGGAATTCCATGAGTCCTTCGGCTTTTTTGCGCGCGGTATACGCTTTGTCGAAATCGAGGAGAAGGCGCGAAAAGACGCGGACGAGCGGGCGTGCGGCGGCGAGATCATGCGCCCATTGCGCGGGCGGCACGGAGAAATAGGTGTCGCGGATATTTTTTATGCCTTCTTTCACCGTATCGCGCAGCGCTTTGACTTCGTCTCTCGCGGCGATAAGAGGCTCCGATTGCAGGCGGAGCGACGGCAATCTTTTAAAAATGTCGATTTGCATGGCGCGGTACCATGCGTCCCATGTATCCGCCCGGACGAGTGCGTCGACGGCGGTGAATTCTTCGGAAATACGATCCTCGTAAGCGGAGAGGGCGCCGACGATATCCGGCGCTTCCATAATTTCGGAAATGCGAAGATAACTGTCTTTCCAGACGCGCGCGGTGCGGCGCATATCTTCGAGGAGCGGGCGCACCCAGGGAATGTCGTCCGGCGTCGCATCTTCGGGGACGATGTAGGGTTCTTCCAGTCGGCGGATGAAATCGTCGGGAAAGGCCATGGCGCGCGTGAAACCGTAGATGCGGCGGATTTCGTTTCGTAAATTCGTATCTTTATAACCGGCGGCGTAGAGGTCGACGAGATCGGTGAAATCGGTGTCGCCGCTTTCGTAATATTTCAAAAAGACTTCGGAGAGGACTTCATCCTGCAGGAGGAAAATTTCATTGTCGTCCGAGAGAATTTTAAAGGCGGGATCGATGTCCAGCAGGTAGAAATAGCGGCGCAAGAGCGATTGGCAGAAGGAGTCGATGGTGGAAATGTCGGCGCCGGAGAGGAGGGAGAGCTGCTTTTTGAGATAGGAAATGCGGGCGCGGCCCTCGGCGGTGGGAGCGTCCGTTTCTTTTTTTGCGGTCTCTTCGAGAGTTTCGGAAAGAGCCGCGGCGATGCGGGTGCGCATTTCACCGGCGGCGGCGCGCGTGAAGGTGAGGATGAGGAGTTCGGAAACGGAAACGGGATCCGCGGGGTCGGTGATGCGCCGAATGACGCGTTCGACTAAGACGGCCGTTTTTCCGCTGCCGGCTGCGGCGGATAAAAGTAAATTCCCGCCGCGCGCATTCAGCGCCGCTTCCTGTGAGGGGGTCCAATGTGTGGATGACATATGATATGAATCCTTTCAAGACTATGAGACTATGAGACTATGAGACTGAAAGACTATGAGACTGAAAGACTATGAGACTGTGAGACTAAAAGACTAAAAGACTAAAAGACTAAAAGACTGTAAGACTATCCGATGTCTGACGTCTGATGTCTGATGTCTGACAGTCTGACGTCTTCGGCACAAATGCTGTATCAGGTATTTGCGATAAGTTCTTTTTTTATATCGCTATCGCTTTTAGCGGGGATTTCTTCGTAGCGGTTGCCGGGCATTGTCGGATCGAAGCGGCAGATGCTCTTGTAGGGGCAGAAATTGCAGGGCGCGGTGCATTTTTTGAAACGTGCGGGCCGGATTGCGATGTTTCCGTTTTTCATATTTTCATACAGCCCCGCGATGGTTTCTTTCGTTTTTTCAAAAAGCGTGCGGAGCTCATCTTCGGTGAGGACGGGGGCGTTTTTGGAAAATCCGCCGTTTTTATTGACGCGGATGGGGAGGAAACCGTCGTCTTTGCCGAGCCCCGTGTCGAGGGCTTCCAGGAAATCGCGGTTATTCAGGAAATAGCCGTCGAGTTCTTTTTCGGGCTTGATGTCTTGCCCGTTTCCGGAAACGGGGACGGTGCGCGTGTTTCCTTGGACGTACAAATAGAGAATGGCGCCCGGAAGGAGCGGATTTTCGGACGTTTCCAGCGCGGCCATGAGATAGGTGATGAGCTGGAGTTTCATGCCGGAGACGATTTCGGAAAGGGAGAGCGTCGGCGTGCCGGTCTTGTAATCGCAAATGACGGCGGCGCCTTTCGCGACGTCCAGGCGGTCGATGCTCCCGGTCAATGTCACGGTGTCACCGCCCGCGCGGACGGGGCATTGGAAATTGTGCTCCATGGCGACGGTTTCCGCGAGACTTTTTCGACTTTGGGTGCGGAGGGTCGCAAGCGTTTTCCGCAGGGTGCGATCGAGCGCGTTTTTCGTATATTTCGCGGCGGCATTATCGGAGAGAGCGCCGTCTTTGATGCGGGGCGCGATGATATCGGCGATTTCTTTCGACGTTTTCGCAATGTCTTCATCGGTCGCGTCGCGCCAGGCTTTTCGGCTTTGTTTCAAATGTTCGCCGAATTTGTGAAGGCCGGCGTGGAGATAATTTCCGACGTCCAGCGCATCGACGGTCGCTTCTTTTTCTTCGGAAAGGCGAAGGCCGTATTCGAGGAAATATTCGTAGGGGCATTTCCGGTATTTTTCGAGACGGGAAACGGAGGTCTTAAAGGCGTATTTCCCGATGAAGAGGCGGCGCGCGAGGGCGCGGGAAAGCGGGCGGGCGCCGTTTGTGTAGCGGAGGCCGCCGGCGGCTTGCATGAGCGCGGCTTCATTCTCGGCGTGGGCGTAATCGCGAAGAGCCGCCCAGAGGCCGTTTTCCGAGGGAATGCCGTTTCGGAGGACGCCCGGAAGGAGCGCGAGCGATTGCGCGGGGCGGATGAAACGGGTATCGTCCGTCATGTCGGGCGAAAGCGGCGCGGGTGTGCGGCGCGCGGTGGTGTATCCGAGCCGTTCCATGCGCGAAAGAAGGGAGGAGGGAGAGAGCTCGCTGCCGTCCGTTTCCGTTGTCGCATAGGATAAATAGAGGGCGTGGCGAGCGCGGGTGAGCGCGAGATAGGTATAAAATTCTTCCTGATAAATGAGGGAGGTGAGATCGGGGGCGAGAATGAGTTTCTCTTTTTCGGAGAGCGTTTTTTTGTCCGCTTCGGAGAGGATGCCTTCTTCGGTGATGCGGGCGGGGAATTCGCCTTCGTTCGCACCCAAAATGAAGACGGCGCGCGCTTCGATGGCGTATCCGCGGTCAATGGAAGTGACGGTCACGTGATCCAATGTCGGCGGGATGAGCGCGTAGGTGAGCGTGCGGAGGGCGTCTTCGGTCATGGAAAGATAATCGGCGTCCGACATGCGGTCGTCTCCGGCGGCGCACACCAAATCGTCGAAAAGGGCAAGCAGATTTTTCCACACTTCGCGGTGCGGGCGCGTTTTCGTTTCCGCATAGGATTGCTCATCCGCTGCGGAAAGACGGGAGGGAATGTCGACGCTTACGAGCCAGCGATAGAGAATTTCCGTCTTATCGCGGACCGTTTCCGCCTCATTCCACGCGGTTTCCAAAGGCAGGAGGCGATTCACGACGGCGGCGCGAAGCGTATTCATGAGGCGCAGCTCTTCGGAGTCTTTCGCGCTCATCGGCGAGTCCGCTTCGAGATGGAAATAGCTGCGGAATGTCCATTCTTTTTTCCATTGATAGGGCCGCACGCCGACGCGGTGCACGTAATTTTCGAGGCGATCGGTGTCGTCGTCGGCAAACATGCGATAGAGCGGATTTTTGAGGAAGGCAAAGAGGGTGGCGTTTTTGAAACCGCCGCTCTTTTTCGTTTCCGTCAAAAGATGAAGGAGAGAGGAAACGAGTTGCACGAGGGGGTGTGTCGTCATGAGGCGGCGCATATCGAGAAAGGCGGGAATATCCGCTTCGGAAAGTTTCCGGCGGAGCGTTTCTCCGTACGTTTCCGGATTGCGCGTGAGAATCAAAATGTCGCGGTAGCGGAAATTTTTATCGCGCACGAGTTCCGCGATGCGGCAGACGACGTCATCCGCTTCGGCTTCGCGGGAGGCGCATTCGGTGATGAAGACGCCTTGCTCCGGAAGGGTACGCGTCGCGGGGC
>CAVJQK010000074.1:0-6488 GCA_963651795.1 Erysipelotrichaceae bacterium
GCTCCCCTGAAAGGGGAGCTGGCGCGAGCTTGCGAGCGACTGAGGGGTCAGGCACAAACGACTCTGTCTTATAGGGGGAAACCCTTTTACGAGAGAGCGTAGTGCCCCTACTACTGCCTGCAAACATAGTGCACGACCCCTCAGTCAGTCACTTCGTTCCTGACAGCTCCCCTTTCAGGGGAGCCGAGAATAAAACAGGAATCGTCGCCGCAGGCGACTCCTGCATCGCATCAACGCATCCGCGCATCAACGCATCAACCCCCACCCCGTCATCCTGAACTCGTTTCAGGATCTCTGCTGTCTGTTTCTTCGCTCGTAAACTTCGAACGTGGGCAAGCCCGCCGGCGTTTGAGGCATAAAACAGAAATCCGTCGCGAAGCGACACCGCTCACCGATCAGCGAAGCGGCATCGGTGCCATATAAAAATCCGTCGCCGTAGGCGACACCTGTTCAAGCCGTCAGCCGTCAGCCGTTTGCCGTCGGCGGAGGCAACAGCCAAACGCGCGTCTGACGTCTTCCCGTCTTCCGTCTCCGAAAGCCTTCCACGCGAAAAGGGCGGGCCCGTGGCCCGCCTTGCACTACAGTTTCTTTCACCGTTTCTCCGCCATTTCCAATTTTTTCAATATTTCCGCGATTTGCGCTTTCATTTGCGCGTTGTCCGCTTCCAGCGTTTCTATCTTCTTCGCCTGCTCGGCATTTTCCGTCACGAGCTTTTGAATGATGCGCGAATCTTGTTTCGCGTAAATTGCGTTTCCGCGTTTCCCGAGCTTGAAGGAAACGCCGGCATTCAGCATCGGGTTTCCGTTCCCGATTGTCGAAGCGAGAGAGACCGTCACGTCTTCATTCGGCATGAAGAATGCGCCGAACGCGCCCGCATTCGCGTTTCTGTAATGCCCGTATCCAACTGCGAAAGACGCCTTGTTCTCCGGATTGTATTCCGTCGGATGCAGCGCCGCCAGAGCCGCCGCGCCGGCCGCGACATCATTCACGCGGGAATCGAGCGTCCCGAGCGCACGCCCCATCTCGTTCCTATTCTCATTCATCGCATCCTTGAGCTGTCCGACATTCACCGCATCGGTATCGGCCTCACCGTCCGCCACGTGCACGATTTTCCGTTGCTGCGTCGCGCTCCCGACGGAAACCGTATCCGCCTCCTCCGATGTCGAGCCGTATCCCAAAACGACGGAATTATCCGCGACCGCCGTAATCTCACTGTCCGTCCCGCCGCCGATCACCACCGCATTTTGCGCACTTGTATGGATCTTTTTCCCGATTGCAATCGTCGCATTTCCACCGATCGTATTCTCACTGCCGAGAACGACAGCACTTTCTCCGGTCACCGTATTTTCATGTCCCACAGCCGTACCGAATTTACCGCTTGCTTTCGAATGATATCCGATTGCCGTCGCATACACTTCGGTTTCCACATCCGTAATCGTTTCCTCTCCGGAAACAGTCGAAATCATCTCTTCAGTCCCGGCTTGCGCCCCGTACCCGAGCGCCACGGAACCCTTGCCGTACGCTTTCGAACCGTCTCCCAATGCTACGGCCGACCACCCTTTGGCATACGCACCGCCGGCTTCCTCGTTCTCGTTTCCGCCGATCGCCACGGCATTTGTCGCCAAAGCCTTCGAATATTTACCGATTGCAACCCCCTGATTGGCGTCCGCGGAAACATAGCAATCTCCGACGGCAACACTGCCGGAAGCCAATGCATACGCATAGTATCCAAGCGCCAAAGACTCCTTGCCCTCCGCTTTGGAACGATCTCCTATGGCAACGGACGAAATTCCGCGTGCCACGGCGCTTTCTCCTTCGATCGCATTTCCGCCGATGGCCACGGCATTTGTTTCCAACGCCTTCGCGTATTTACCGATCGCAATTCCCTGATTGGCATACGCTTCCACATAAGCATCCCCGACGGCAACGCTGTTCGGCGCTTGTGCATACGCGAAATAGCCTAAAGCCGTCGCGTACACGTCATCGGCATTCGTTTCACTCGTCCCGGCTTTCGTCAAATACCCCAGCGCCACGGATCCCTTGCCGTATGCATTGGAAGAAGCGCCCAAAGCAACGGAATTGCGTCCCCAAGCGGTGGAATCGACCCCAAGCTCTACTTCGTTTTGATGCAGATAATCATATACCGCTTGACCCGTGACGAGTTTACCGCTGTCTGCTACCGTCGAATCGCCGACGGTGCCGCCGGTGAGTCCGCTCACGTAATCATACACATCCTTACTCGTCACAAGTGCATCCGAATTCGCCGACACGGTATCCGTATTCGGCGTGATTTGCCATGTTTGAGAATTTTCTAAATATTTCACTTCCAACGTACTTGCATTTCCGCTTGTAATGGTATCCGCCCGCACACTGCCGATCACCGCCCCGCAAAGGAGCAGGACTGCCAATGACAGCCGGATGCAAGCCTTCGTTTTATTTCTCATCATATTTTCCTCCGTGTATAACATGAAATAAGAAACAGATGACTTTAGCGTCACATATTTCGCCCCATACTGTCAATCTTAAATATTTTTATAGGGGGGCATGGAGATGTTTTATATGCATACGTGCGTGGGAAAAAATTAGCAATGAGCAATGAGCAATTCAGGTGTCGCTTCGCGACGGATTCTGTTGTAAAAGTGCAAAGCGCAAAGTGCAGAGTGCAAAGGCGCGCGCTCAGCCGGATCCCCCGCAGACGGCTGACAGCTAACGGCTGACGGCTTTAAGAGGTGTGCGCTCCGCGCACGGATTTGTTGTAATCGCTCGCCGGCTCCGCTCACGCTGCGCGCGGCAAAAAAATGCGCGAAGCGCCACAAGTCAAGCCTTCTTCGGGGAAGAAGGTAGCCCCGAAGGGGCCGGATGATGGGGCGCGCCAAAGGCGCATAAAAATGCGCGGAGCGCATCCTAACCGCATACCGCATGCCGCATGCCCCATGCCGCATGCCCGATTTCTAAAGCCGAGCATGCAAAAAGGGCGGATTTCAAACCCGCCCTTGCACTACCGTTTTACATCGATTTCTGCACCGTTCCCGACATTTCCAGCTTTTTGAGAATTTCCGCAATTTGCGCTTTCATCTTTTCGTTATCAGCCTTCATTTGCGCGTTATCTGCTTTCATTTGGGCATTGTCGGCTTTTATCTTTTCGTTATCCGCTTCAAGCGTTTCGATTTTCCGCGCTTGGGCATCGAGGGCTTTGGCCTGCGCGGCGTTTTCCGCGGTGAGCTTTTGGACGATACGCACATCCGGTTTCACGGGAGCCACGCCGCGCTGTCCGAGTTTGAAGGAAACGCCCGCATTCATCATCGTGTTTCCGTTTCCGATTGTGGAAGCGAGAGATACCGTGGTATCCATATTCGGCTTGTAGAAAACGCCGAACGCGCCGGCATTCGCATCCCGGTAATGCCCGTACCCGACCGCGAAGCTCCATTTATCCTCCGGATTGAAATCTTCCGGATGCAGCGCCGCCAATGCCGCCGCACCGGCCGCGACTTTATTTACGCGAGAATCGAGCGTCCCGAGCGCGCGCCCCACCTCGCCCATATTACTATTCATCGCATCTTTGAGCTGCCCGACCGTCGCCGCATCCGTATCCGCCTCGCCGGCCGCCACATTCACAATCTTGCGCCGGTTCGTTTCACTGCCGACGGAAACGACATTGTCTTCCGTCGCCGTCGATTCATTACCGAGAATGACGGCATTAGAAACAGTTGTCTTGACGTCGTTTCCGATAACAAATGTCTTTTCACCGAAAATTTTATTATTATTTCCGACGATAAAGCTGTCATCGGCTCCTAAGTCAATTTGATTTCCGTTTCCTATCGCATAGCTGTTATCCGCATCGATATACGTCGGATCGCCGAAAGCACCGGAATTATCACCGGTAATTTCGTGTCCCGTGCCGATGGCGATAGAGTTGCTACCCAACACCGTCGAGCCGGTACCGAAAGCAATCGAATTGTCGGCCCACGCCTTCGCATCTTTACCGAGCGCCAGCGAATTTGTCCCCTTCGCCTCAGCTCCATCCGAACGGGTAATTTCCTTCAGATGCGATACATCTACGCCCGATGCATTGAGTGCACCGTCTAACGCCACCAGATTTTCGGAAATTGTATTCGTTGCACCGATTACATTATATTTCCCCTCGGTCTTCACGGGAATTTTTCCGATTTTCGTATCGAGCGCGGAAAGATTTTCCGTGATACTGTTCTCTGCTGTGATTACATTTCCGTCATCCGTCAGTTTTTCTCCGATTGCCGTATTCAGATTTCCGATTGTCGAATTCAGCGTACTCGTCGCTTCGTTAATCGCCGACGCCACAGCCGCACCCGTCACCAATTTTCCGGACTTATCGCCGCTCGTCGCGACCTCTCCGCCGATGAGATTATTCACATAGTTGTATACCGCATTACCGGTGACCAGCTTATCACTTTTGTTTGCAACATCGGTAGATGCGTTTCCGGTAAGACCTTTCACATACGAATCCACCTGCGCACCGGTGACGAGAGCATTGCTGGAAGAGGAAACTTTCGCTGTATTCGCTTTAATCGTCCACGTCTTAGCCTTTTCATCTTTGGAAACGGTAAGAGCATCCTTGCTTTCGTCCGCAACCGCAACCGTATACTGCGCGCTCGAAACCGTCGATTTCAGCTGCCCGACCGTCGCCGCATCCGTATCGGCCTCCCCGGCTGCCACGTGCACGATTTTCCGCTGCGAAGTCGCGCTCCCGACAGAAACCGTGTCCGCACTCTCCGACGTCGACCCGTACCCCAAGACGACGGAATTATCCGCAACCGCCGTAATCTCACTATCCGCCCCGCCGCCGATTACGATCGCATTTTGCGCACTTGTATTAATCTTCTTCCCGATTGCAATCGTCGCACTCCCGCTGATCGTATTCTCACTGCCGAAGACCACATTCCGAGAATTTGAGACCGTATTCTTATACCCGAGGACATAAGTATAATCATATTTCGTCGTACTATTCCCCACTGTATTCCAATACCCGAAAGCACCGGATCCTTCGCCGTATACGAAATTATCTTTACCCACCGCTACATTGTAACCGGAAACCGTCTCGGAATTTCCCTCCGTCACCGTATTCCCCACGACGTAATTTCCATTACCGACAGCTACGGAACCCGTGCCACTCGCTACACTGCCATGTCCCACAGCCGTACTGTACGCACCGTCCGCATCGGAATTATCCCCCACAGCCGTCGAAAAATATCCCTCCGCTTTTGCATTACGTCCAATCGCCATCGCATCCACTTCGGTTTCCGCATCCGTAATCGTATCCGTCCCGGCTTTCGCCCCATATCCGAGTGCCATAGAGCCTTTACCGTACGCTTTCGCAGCATCACCCAAAGCAATAGAATAATTTCCGAAAGCACCGGAATCTTTACCAATCGCCACTTTCTCTTGATGCAAATAGTTATAAAGCACCCCGCCGGAAACGAAACCGGTATCATCCGCATCCAAACCGGCCACCGTAGAGAGGGAGAACGTCGCGATTTCTTCCCCGGTATTGTCGTAAATAATATTTTTCTTTTTCCCGCTACTCGCCTCGATTTCGGCATTTGATGCATAAATCGTCTGCCCGGCCGCGACAATCTGTCCGAAATTCGCTGCCTCGGTTTCCTTCTCGCCTGCAGCGACACCCATAAGTTTCCGTGAAGTACCGCCATTGGCAAAAGAAACGTACTTCGCGCCGATATCTGCGCCCGCACCGATTTTAATCGTGCTTGTATCGCTATCATAAGAAATCAAATTCCCGGTACTTATACCGGCATTCCCGATTGCCGCATCAAGCAACGCCAAATTTTCCGTGACGGATTTATTCGTATCAATAGCATTGTAATTCTCACCGGTCAGCTTCGCACCGATGGCGATATCGAGAGCGGAAAGATTTGCGGAAACGGTTTGCTGATTGACGGCCATTTTCGTTATATAATATCCGTTCTTTTCGAGATTTCCGATTACTTTATCCAAATTCGTGAGATTACCCGCCGTCGAATTCAGACTGTTCAAATAATTTCGAGCCGATAAAAAATTGCGCGTTTCATTGTACAATGTATCCCCGGAAATCAGGCGGACATCCTGGCTCTCCACTTTCCCTTCGCCGGCCACCGCAATGGAGAGCGGCGTCTTACTGCTGTCATTGAATTTCAACAACGCCGTCTGCACTGTATTCTTATTATCGGACGTCGCAGCCGTCACTTCTTTGATAATCTGCCCCACCGTCGCCGCATCGGTATTCGAGACCCCGTCGGCCACATTCGTCAGACGAGAAAGCACCGTCGTGCTATACGTATTTGCTGTATAGGTACCATAATTATATTTATAATACGTATCGCCGTTCTTATGCCCAAAAGAAACCGTCTGCGTCCGCGTCGTCGCATTTTCCAACGCTTCGGCTTCTTTCTCGTCATCGGTCCGGCTGTCACCTGCCACCGCTTCATAACCGATTGCCACGGCATTTGTCGCCAAAG
>CAVJQK010000075.1:0-6474 GCA_963651795.1 Erysipelotrichaceae bacterium
CGTCCTGAGCCAGGATCAAACTCTCCATGATAGATTGTTTGTTTGGCTCGATTTTGTCTTGCCTTTTGAAACAGATTTCTCTGTCTCTACTCAAATTTATTGCGGGATATTTCTATCCTGCACATCGGCATATTGTTCGCTGACTATTCGGTTTTCAAAGAACCAATCGCTCAATGCGACGAAAAATATTTTACCAAAAATCAAATCCTCCGTCAAGAGAGAATTTTTCATTTTCGGAATTTATTTTTCGGGGCTCGCGACACTTTTCGTGCCTCTCCGTGAGCGTGATTGCATTTTAGCACTCGGTGGTAAAGTTGTCAAGATATTGTATTAAAGGATTTGATTGGTTTCATTTTTCAATATGTAGGATTGTTTTTCGGGGTTTCCGGCATTCATAATTGCGGAAACGACGGCAATGCCGCGAATACCGCTTCCGGCCAGTTTCCCGATATTATGTTCGCCGATACCACCGATAGCGACGACGGGAATGGAAACGGTTTCGCAAATTTCTTTTAAAGTTTCATAGGAAACGGATTCCGCGTCTTTTTTGGTCGCTGTGGGAAACACGGCGCCGACGCCGAGATAATCCGCGCCGTCTTTTTCCGCACGCACGGCTTCTTCGACATTGTGTGCGGAGACGCCGAGAATTTTATCGGGCCCGATGAGGCGGCGCGCGACGGCGGCGGGCAAATCGGATTGTCCGACGTGGAGTCCGTCCGCATCGGCGGCGAGCATGATGTCCGTGCGGTCATTGATGATGAGCGGAACGCCGGCTTCGCGGGTGACGCATTTCAGTCGGAGGGCGCGCTCGTAGAAACTGAGGCTGCCGGCCGTTTTTTCGCGGAGCTGCACCATGGTGACGCCGCCCGCGACGGCCGCTTTCACGATGGCTTCCGTTTTTTCGCCCGCCGAGGGATCGGTGACGAGGTACAGTGTCAAATCAAAGGTTGATTTCACGATATTTCGCTCCTTGGAAAAGTGCGGCGGCAGTCATATTTCCGGCGGCGTCGATGAGGGCGCTTCGGAAAGCGCCGAGGCCGATTTTGCCGGCTTTTTCTTCGGCGATTTCGCCGCAAAGTCCCATGTAAATCATGCCGCAGAGCACGGCTTCGAAAAGTTGCGCGGGATGCGCGCCGCAAAAAGAGCCGAGAACGGACGTTTCCATACAGCCGGAGCCGGTGATGCGACTCATGGCGGCGCAGCCGTTTTCGACGGCGAAGGTCCGCGTACCGTCCGTCACAATATCGACGGCGCCGGAGACGGCGGTGACGGTGTGATAGATTTCGGAAACGCTTCGCGCGACGGCGGCCGCGTCCGTCCCGTGATCTTCGGAAGAGGCATCGACGCCCTTCGTATGGGAAACGAGGCCCGCGATGCACGCGATTTCGGAAATGTTTCCGCGAATGACATCGACGTGAATGTCCCGCAATATTTGTTTCGTCGTTTCAATGCGAAGCGGTGTCGCGCCGCAGCCGACGGGATCCAAAATGACGGGAATACCGGCACGATTGGCCGCGCGCCCGGCTTCGAGCATCGATTCGACGGTGCGCGCATTAAGCGTCCCGATATTGATGACGAGGCTTTGTGCCAACGACGCCATATCCGCCGCTTCGGCCGGATCGTCGGCCATGACGGGAGACGCCCCGACGGCGAGCGTGATATTCGCGCAATCGTTCACGGTGACGTAATTCGTAATGTGATGCACGAGCGGAGACACCGCGCGGAGCCCGCTCACCAGTTTCTCAAAATCCGGATATTCAAATTTTTCTTTCATGACCCAGCCTCACTTTCGTCCTGTATTCGAGCGCTTTCACTTTATCGCGATACTTCGCGGGCCCGTTTCCGTAAATATCCGCCAGGACTTGGTCGGCTTTGATACTCCCGGCCTCCGACGCACGTTCCAAAAAAGAAATCGCTTTTGGGAAATCCTGCGGGACGCCCTGCCCTTCGAGATGAATGTTCGCGGCATATATCATGGCATCGACATCGCCTTTATCGGCCGCCTTCCCAAACCATTCCAACGCTTCTTCCATCTGCTTTTCCGAATCATCGCAGAAAAGAAGCCCCTCCTGCAAATAAGCGGGATCGTAGCCCTCCTCGGCCGCCGCGCGGAACCATTCCTTCGCACATTCGCGCGCACCGTTGTCCCGAAACACATCCGGCCAAATGAGCATTCCGGCCTCATACGCCGCCCGCGCCGAGCCCAGCCGATACGCTTCGCCGAAATAATCGAACGCCAAATCGATACTTCGTTTCGTCAAAACACCGTCGCGATACATGCCGCCGAGCAATAGACAGGCCTCCACGCTCCCGTGATTCGCCAGCACTTGGAAACAGGTGAGCGCCTCGGCATCGCCGTTATCCGCGTAAATCTGCCCGAGCCGCATCAAATCGCGCCCCGCTTTCCCGCTGCCCTTCATCACGGCTTTCGTGAGATAGACCTGCGCCTCCGAATAATTTCGAATCGCCAGATAATTTTTGCCCATATTGTACAATTCCAACGCCGTCAGCGCCTCTTCCATCCCATTTCCTCCGTATATAAAAAATAAGTCGCGCAGCGACACCAGCAACGCATCAACGCTTCTCGCATCAACGCATCAACCTTCTGCGCTTCCCTATGCACTTTGCACTATGCACTATGCACTGTCACATATCCCATTTTACCACACGCAAAAAGAGCTTCCGCGCGGAAGCCCTCTCTGAAATGCTTATTTATTTTTCGCCAAAAAATCTTTCAAATCGCTGTAGCTCACGAAACCGACGAAAGAATCCTTCGGCTCGCCGCCCTTGAAATAAATGACCGTCGGCACCGTATCGATCCGGAAACGCTCCGCGAGCTCCTTATCCATATCGACATTCATGCCGTAGAAGGGAAGCGTTTCCTCCTCGGCCGCCGCTTTGGCCATCACCGGTTCCAATTTGCGGCAATATCCGCACCACGGCGCACCGAACGCGACAACCGCATCGCCCGCCGCAATGGCTTTTTCAAATACATCCGTCCCGGTAATTCTTTCGATTTCCATATCGATTCCTCCGTTTCCGAAAAATATAAAATCCTTTCGGGAAACGCCTGCGCGCGCCCCGTTTCCTATATTTTTAACTGTATCGATTATATTCGATATATCGAAAAATGTCAATATAGAAACTCAGGACATGGAGAGCGACACGCCCGGACGGACGACGCAGGGAAGGAACCCCGCCGCTTCCGCCATGGCTTCGAATTCTTTCGGATCCTGCGCAATGACGGGCCAGGTATTGTAATGAATCGGGATGACCGCCTGCGCGCCCAAAAGTTTCGCGGCCGCGACGGCATCTTCCGGCCCCATCGTGTAATTGTCGCCGATGGGAAGAATCGCGTAATCGATGGATGCTTTTTGTCCGATGAGCGCCATGTCGCCGAAAAGTCCCGTGTCGCCGGAATAATAGACGACCGGTCCGCCGGTGAAGCGCAGCAGGAAACCGCAGGCCGATCCACCCGCGACGCCCGAGCTGTGCCAAGCGGGCGTCATCATGACGCGCCCGAAAGGCAGCGATGTCGTGCCGCCGATATTCATGGGAACGGCCGCCGGCGCCGTTTCGAAAAGGCCGAGCACTTCCGGAATCGCAATGACCGTCGCTCCCGTGCGCGCCGCAATGGCATCGGCGTCGCCGAAATGATCGCCGTGCGCGTGAGAGAGCAAAATGTAATCGCAGCGCACATCTTCCGGCCGCACTGTCGCGAGAGAATTTCCCGTCAAAAAGGGATCGAAAAGCAACCGTTCTTTTCCGGTATCCAAAATAAATGCCGCATGTCCGTAATATTCGAATTTCATTTCGCGCCCTCCGTTTCCTTTTATTCCACAATATTTTAAAATTTTCGTACTTTCATTATATCATGAAAAAAACGGAAAGAGGAAAGGGGAAAGGGGAAAGAGGGAAGCGCGCGATACAAAAATTCGTCGGCGCAAGCCGACACCGCTAAAGCTCCCGGCTTTCCGCTCGCAACGCAAAAAAAGACCGTCTCACAATCCGTGAAACGATCTTTTTGCTTTGGTGCCGGAGGCGGGACTTGAACCCGCACGATGTTGCCATCGTCAGATTTTGAGTCTGATGCGTCTGCCATTCCGCCACTCCGGCTCGTGTCGGCATTCGTTATTTTATCACGAAGTCCGCATACGGTCAAACGGAAGTTGCGCGCGCGAGAAGCGTTTCCGTTTCCGCAAGGCGCGCCGTATCGGTCTGGCTCCAGGTGAGCGGCGTAAGCGTCGGATATCCGCGGAAAATCCAATACGTATCTTCTTCGGGATTTTCGGTCGGTATCGCTTTCCCGGCGACCCAGTATCCCACGCGGTCGGAGGGGTCGCGTAGCTGCCGGATGGCGTTTTCGTAATGCTGCAAACCCTGGCGGACGATTTTGAGATTTTCGAGCGTATTGTGCTCCCCGTAAGGAATATTGAGATTCAGAAGCCCGCGATAGTTTCCTTCGAAGAAAAAGGCGCGGATGACATCGACGGCAAGGCGGCAGCCTTCACCCAGCATGTCGGAATCTTTCGCATTTTCGACGGAAACGGCGATGCCCGGAATGCCTTGATAAATGCCTTCCATGATGCCCGCGACGGTGCCGCTGTAGAGGCAATCGGTGCCGGCATTGAAACCGTTATTCGCGCCGGACACGATGAGATCCGGTTTATCGTCTTTGAGATAATATTCGAGCGCAATTTTCCCGCAATCGGCGGTGGTACCGTTCACCGTGAGCACTTCGCCGCCCTCATAAAAGGGCACGCGTTTCCACATGCGAAGATATTCGTGAAGGGTGAGCGAGGAGGAGCAGGAGCTCCGGGCACGATGCGGGCAGATGACCGTGACGCGCGCAATATCCGCGAGCGCTTTGGCCATGCCCCGGATGCCGGGCGCTTCGTAACCGTCGTCGTTTGTGAGGAGAATGTGCGGTTTATCCATGAGTTTCGTTCTTTCTCGTCAAAGAAGCATCGGAGAATTGCATGCTTCGTGTGTGGATGGTATGCACCCAGCTCTTTTTATGCCGATCGAGGAAACCGAGGAATGTGACGGGAATCCACGAGTACATAAAAATCGGGTAGAGCAGCCAATAAAACCAAATTTTGGTCGGCACTTTGATTTGCAAAAGGACGATGAGCGGCAAAATGTATTGCAAGACGCCGACGATGAACCAGAATTGGTGCGGCAGCAATTTGTCGTTGTACAAAATAACGGTGAAGCAGGGATAGAAAATATTGATGTACGTCATGACGGCATAGAAGGTGGACAGGAGCAGGAAATAATTCTGCGAGAGCTGCAAAATGCCGTCCAGAATCATGATGTTCTTTTGGCGGATGCCTTCTTTGAAAAGTTTCGGAATGAAACGCTCCGCGCAGTCGAATTGCCCCTGCGCCCAACGTTTCCTCTGGCGCCACGAAGCCATGAATGTGAGCGGTTTCTCATCGTAAATAATCGCGTCGTGCACCCAGCAGGTGCGGATGCCGTACGTGAGGCATTTTACGGAAAATTCCATATCTTCGGTGAGGCATTCGCAGCCCCAGCCGTATTTTTCAATGATGTCGGCGGCAATACACATGCCGGTACCGCCCAACGCCGTCGAGAGGCCGAGATTATATTTCCCCAGATGCCAGAGGTGATTGATGGTCCAAAAGGCGATGGCAAATGTACCGGAAACCCACGTATCCGTCGGATTTTTGGCGGACAAATACCCCTGCAGGACTTTTTGGCCCTTACAGAGGCGGCTGTTCATTTCCGTCAGAAAATCGAGATGGACGAGATTGTCCGAATCGAAGACGCAAAAGGCATCATAGCCTTTATTCAGTGCGAAAATTTTGGGGAACACCCAATCCATCGCATATCCTTTTCCGACGAGTTCTTTATTGAAACGTTCGAAAACGTAGGCGCCGTGCTCGCGGGCGAGCTTGGCGGTGCTGTCCGTGCAATTGTCGGCGATGACGTAAACGTCGTAGAGTTCATCGGGATATTTCAATTGTTTCAAATTATCCAACAGAGCGCCCAAGACCATTTCTTCATTGTGGGCCGGAATGACGACGGCGAATTTATGTTTCGGCGTCAGAATTTTCTTTTCTTTGGGATGCCAGGTCCCGCAGACGGCCAGCAAAATATAGTAGATTGTGAAAAAGGCCACAATCCACTGGATGGGGATCATCAGATAATCCAATGCGTAGTTCATTCCGAAAGTTCACTCCGATTCGATTGCTCGATAAGGAAGAAAGAAATAAATAAATAATATATGCCGGCAGCTTTGCTCGGTGCGTTATTTTGTGCTAAAGCCGGGAGCTAAGAGCCGGGAGCTTTAAAGGTGCGCTGCGCGGCATTTTTTCTAATCGCTCGCTCCGCTCGCTCGCCGCCTCCGGCGGCATAAAGCAAGAATCGTCGCCGCAGGCGACACCGCTTAACTATGCACTTTGCACTTTGCACTTTGCACTTTGCACTTTGCACTTTGCACTTTGCACT
>CAVJQK010000076.1:0-6372 GCA_963651795.1 Erysipelotrichaceae bacterium
GCAATATTCATTACCGCCTACCAAAATGCCGTTGATTTCCTGCGCTCTCGTCTCCATGTACGCGGTCACGCCGGATGCAACGCCATCGGCATCGGCATCTTTCAATACAAATTTTCCCGTCCCTTCCGTATCATCGGAGAAATCGATAATCGCTTTTTTCGTCCCGTCTCCGAGATCTTTGACGGTAAGCCTGTTCGTATCAATGGTGACGACATTATCTTTGAGTGTATACTGATCGCCGGCTTTGAACGCATCTTGGGTAAGATCAAGCTCGGTCGCCGTGATGATGCTGTCCTCATCCAAGATTTTCTTTCCGATGGTGTACTTGACTTTGTAATTGCCTGCGACCGCGTCCGTTTCACTCTTAATCGTATCGGTATGCGTGCCGGTGACGGTAAGCCCATTATCCTGCGCGTCCGTAAAAGAAACAGTCGCTGTTTCGGAAATATTTGTAAATGCATTTGCATTCGCCGCATTTGTCCCGGTGATATCGATCAAGGTCATCGTGTCGCCGGTCTTGATGTTCTCATCGGTTTCCCCGTCCCAAATCGGCTTGGATGTATCCACGGAAACGGAAACCGTCTTGGCGCCGTAATCTTGCTTATTTTCGGTATTCGTATACAGCGCTTTTTCCGTATTCCAAGCATCCATGCCGTCGCCTTCTCCGATTTTGGAAATATCGATCGCAATCTCGCTCATATACTGATTGGAAACGGTAGCGACGACTTTTTTATCGGTTTCATCTTTAGAAATATCGATTCCGATTTTGCCTTTGATTTCAATGGCATTCGCGGGATTATTCGTATAGCGGTCATCATCGTAGCCGACGGAGGACGAATTAATCGTGATCTTATTCCAATCGATTTGGTTCATATAGCCGTTCGTATCAAAGAGCGTCATCGTGTCGCCGGAATTGAGTTCGGAAACATTCGCCACTTTGATTTTACTCGCATCGACTTCCATGGTTGCTTCGGAGAAATCATAGAATTCATTAAGTTTGATGGCCGTTTGCCCATTTGCCCATGTAATTCCGCTATCGGCAACGGTCATTCCCTGCACATACCCTTTACCGCGCGTATAATCCAATGCGTAATCGGTTCCTCCGGTATACCAAGTCGTCACAGTTTCTACCATTTGATCGCCGCGATTGACATGAAGGGTAATGCCGTAGCCTTTGAGGTTATCTGCATCGTCATGGCTACGAGTATTATTATCATAGTAGGTTACTCCGCTTTCAGTCTCGCTTACTCTCTTTGTCCAATGCTCGGTGTCATATGTAAAAGTTCCGATCGTCTGCGTCATTCCCTGCGCATTCAAAAGATGCATGGTCACACCGTTCTCGGTTCCCGTATTGGCGAAGGAAAGTTTGGAAATATCCAGCGTCCCGATATCTTGTCCGTCAAGCGTTACGGCATCGGTAGCGTCCTCTCCGCTTCTCCACGCGACATTTTCACCAAAAGTAAGAGACTCTATCCCGTTCGTTTTGAGATTAATATTTCCATCAGTCGTATCGTATGCGGCATTCACGACCGCGCTGATGCCCGTTTCCTGCGTGACGGAAATTTGCGGCGCCGTCGTCGATTCTACATACCAATTGGTCGCAAAATTATTTTTCCCCGTGGCAATGATAGCCTGAATCTTCTTTCCCGCGACCTCTTCGATATTTTTATTTCCGGAATAGGAATACGATGCGCCCCTTGCATCCACATTCCCCATATTCACCGAATCGACATCGGCCAAATTATCTATCGTGCGAATAGTTTTCGAAAGATCCACTGCACCGATAGTGACTTTGTTCACATCTTTTGTGATACTGTCTAAGTACACAATCTTGCCGGCATGTTCCCCGCTGTTTTCTACAGAGAAATTTCGATTCTGATTGCCGGCTGCTTTCACGCCGTTCACCGCATCCGCATCTGTTTCGGCATAAGAAATAGCGCTCGTCGCCGTCTCTCCCGCCTCACCGGTTCCGGCCTTCAATTTAAATGTCCCGCTGCCGGTCGTATCGCCCGTGAAATCGATGACAGCCGTTTTCGTATTTCCGTCTCCGACTTTCCCAATGACAAGATTATCCACATTGATCGTGACGACATCTGCCAGCGTATATTGATTTCCCGCCGTAAAGGCGCCTTTGGTCGTATCCAAATGAGAGGCGGTAATTTGGCTGTCGGCATTCAATACTTTTTTCCCAATGGTGTAGACCACGTCATACGTATCGGTCGTCACATCCGTCTTGCTTTGGATGGTATCGGTATGTGTACCGGTTGCCGCAATCCCGTTTTCCGCTGTATCCTTGAAATCAAGCGTGGCGGTCTTATTGATTTTCGTCAAAATTCCACCCGCGCCGGCCTTGTCGCCTTGGATATGAATGAGCTTCATCGCGTCGCCGGTCGAAACGCTTTCATCGGTCGCTCCGCCTAGAATTTTTTTGCTTTCATCGATGGAAACATTGACCGTTTGGCTGTCGTAATCTTGCGAATCGGTCGTATTTTCGTAAAGAATGCCGCCGTTTTCCCATTTATTATTGCCGTCCGTCTCTTCCTTTCCGATTTTGGAAAGATCAAGCGTAATGGCGGTCATGTATTGATTGGAAACTGTCCCTGTGACTTTCATCGTATCCGTTTCGGCTGTCGCTTCCGTTTTTTCGATATGGAAATCGATTTTCCCGTCGACAGTGACCGCTTTATTGACGTCTTGATACGTCTTTGTCGTCGTGTCCGGATTTTCCACGATTACTTTTTTATTCCAATCGGCAGCCGTCATGTATCCGGTAGCGTCAAAGAATGTCATGCTTTCACCTTCGCCGACTTGATCCGGATTGGCAAAGAAATTGGGTTGATTTCCGTCAAATTTGATGGTCCCGTCTGCCATCTTGGAAAAATCGAGCTTCTCGGTAAGTTTGATCGCCGTTTTTCCGTTTTCCCATGTGATGCCGTTTGCCATGCTAAAAGAATTGGCAAATTTTTCATTCCGGACATAGTCCATTGAAAAATCATATTGCGTATAAGTTTTAGTCTTGTCCTCCCAGTAGGCTCTCGGAAGCTTTGTCAAAATGACTTTATCTTGCGTTTCCATCCCAAGCGTCAGCCCGTTTCCGGAAATGGAAGTCTGACCGATATTTCCGGTATAAGTCGTCGTGTATCCCGAAGCCTCCGACGTCCAATCATCCGGTTTGGTAATCGTCACACTTCCCATTCCGTTGCGTTCCGTAAGTGACGTGGGCGCGATGAGATGCATAGTCTCGGTCGCGTCATCATCGGCGCCGGTAAAGGAAATATCGGAAAAATCAATCGTCCAGGCATAATCCACCGTCCCGATGCCATTACCAAACGTCGCGACATTTCTTCCGTTTTCCCATTGGATGCCCTGCCCGAAGCTAAGCGTCCGGAGCCCCTTGCTCGATACATTGATATTCCCGTCTCCGGTATCAAATACGGCATTTAGCGTCGCTTTGACTCCCGTTTCCGGCTCTACGTAAAAAGTCGTCCCGTCTTTTCCGGAATAAAACGTCCAATTTGCAAAGTTATAGCGCGAATCATCTCCCGCTTTGACCAATGTATAATTCTGTTTCTTAGCGACGTCACCCGGTGTGACCCCGGTCAAAAGCAAATTTTCATCGGCCAAAATGTCACCGGTTTCCGCCACATTCGGGCAGACATACGCACCCTTGGAAATATCGTTCTGCGTCAGCCAAAGTTGGCGAATGGTCGGAGAGGAAAAACCGGAAACTGTCAGCGTCTTTCCGGTCGAATCCACCGTAAAAAGGAGATCATTTTTCGTCCCGATCAGCGCGACGCCATTGCCATTATAGGCGGTATAGCTGTCCCCGATGATTGTGGCCTCACTTCCGGCCGTCCCTTCCGCGTCACTTTGGACAAGAAGTTTCCCGTCGCCCGGGGCTTGCGATACATCAATCAACATCAGACTCTGTGCTTTATCGCGATTCAGCCATTTCCAGGAGCTGTCGCCCACATTAATTGTAATATCGGAATCCAGTTGGTACCCGTCGTCTGCGACAAAGCCACCCGTTGTTTGCGAAAGATCGATACCGGCCGCCTCTCCCGTAAAAGAGGAAATATTTTTATAGCCGACGGTATAAGACAAATTATAGCCGATTTTATATTGTTGATTAAATCCCGTGCTGGCGTCATGAGAGACGTGAAGCGTATCGGTTCTTGCCCCGGCAGCGACAATGCCTGCCGTCGAGCTGTCCGAAAATTCGATATCCCATTGGTAGGGAGAGCTCTGCGTTATCGTATTTCCACCGTATTTCGTCGTGATTTCCTCGGCATGTGTACCGTAAAGCTTCAAAAGCTTCATCGTTTGCCCGGCTTTCACGCTCCCATCGGCGATGGCATCCGAAAGCACCGAACCCTTGATGGTGACGCTAAGCGGATTCGTCGAATAATTTTGAAGCGATGCCGATGAGCTTACTACTCTCTGAGGCCCGGTATACAGCGTGCCGCCTTCCGTCCATTGATCGACTGTCGCATTTCCGTCCGCATCGGTCTCCCCTTTTCCGATTTTGGATAAATCGACGGAAATATTTCCGAGATTATTGGCAAGTGCATTGAGTAATATTCTGTTTCCTCCGTCGAGTACCAGCCCGGTATTCAAATTCAAATTACCGGAAACGGCAATCGAAGCATAAGGATTTGTTTGATACGCCAAATTCTTCGACAAATTCAAAGACGAACTCACTTTGGCGAAAAACGGAAGATATTCATAATAACCCCCGTCATTCAAAAGCGTCATCGAAGAGCCGATCGCAACATCGGCGGCATTCTTGATTTTGAGAGAATCTAAATTGATGGAAAGCCCATAGGTACCGAAATTGAATTTGTCGGCAAGCGTAAGCAATGTCCCATTATTCTCCCAAGTAATCCCGGAATCGTCAAAATCAAGATGAGAATCTTCGGGCTCGGCAACGATATAATACACCCAGCTTTTATATACTCTTCTATTATCGACATCTAGTTGCCCGGTGTACAACATGTGGATTTCCAATGTTTGCTTGCTTTGGGTGTAAAGCGTCGCATGATTTTGCGCAAGTGTCTGAAACGGAGCATAGCGAGACGTTCGATCCCAATACTCATATGGGGTTGAATACGGGATTGGATCTTCTGTTTGTATCACTTCACGAGTGGGAGTCGACCAAGCAGAACCGGTCGCTTCCAAAGTGGAAGCCCCTTTCCAATTATGAAAATGTTGGCTGATATTATAATAATAACCAAGGTATTTTCTATCCACAGAGGGATTATAAGCATAAAAATCATCCGTTACGCTAAAACGCGGTGTGGTCCTTTTAATGCCAAATTGCCAATTGAAATTTTCACTATTCGTCCAATTAAAAGATCCATTAAAACTCTCATAATAAAAACCGTCTCCTCCAAAATACCCCCACGAATAGCTTTCTCCTCTCGCATCACTCGCGCCCGGAATGAAGAAAGTCCCCGTCATCGCAAGCATCACAGCCGCTTTCAGCGCCGATTTCCAATTCTGATTTCCTTTTTTCATATTCATGTTTCTCTTTTTTAAAAATTTTGTTTACCGCAAATATATGAATTTATAAGTAGCTTCTTCATAACTGAAGCATTTGCATTATACCACTTTCGATAAAATAAAAAAGAGATAAAAATGGAGCAACTCCGTTGATGCGTTGATACGATTCATGTGTTGCCTTACGGCGACAATTCCTGTTCTATGCCGGCAGAGTCGGCGAGGCGCGAAGGGCCGATTACAAAAAATGCCGCGCAGCGCACCGATTTAAGTCTCATGTCTGACAGTCTGACAGTCTGACAGTCTCCGGCACAAATGAAATACAAGCCGAGCGCGCCTCTTCACTCTTCACTCTTCACTCTTCCCTCTTCACTCTTCCCCTTTTACTCTTTCCACACAAAAAGCAGCAAGACGAAAATGTCTCGCTGCTTTTCTCGCAACACATATCAGAAATGGTACTTGAGCCCGATATTTCCTCCGATGCCTTTCTGGCGTCCCACGTAACCTTTGATGCCGAAATCAAATTCCCACGGGACATCTTTGGCGGCATCTTTTCGGAAACCGAGTTCCAGAATGGCGCCGGCGCCTTGGGTCATCGCGGTGCGGATGGAATCCAAAGCTCCGCCTATCATGCCGGCTGTGCCGTCTGCGTTTCCGCCGAATTCATAGGCAAAGGCCGCGCCTGCGTAGAACGCCCAATTATTTTCGACCCGGTGATTGTAGCGGCCGCCGATGCGAAGGAGTTTACTCGTGACGGCATCGAGATTCACCTCGGTTTGCGCACTGTTTCTGTAATCCATGCCGCCGGTGCGATTCAGATAGAATTTCGTGTAAATATCGAAAGAATCTTTCGCGTTTGTCCGGATGATTTTC
>CAVJQK010000077.1:0-6350 GCA_963651795.1 Erysipelotrichaceae bacterium
CTGCCGGGACGCATTGTCGGGGAAACGAAGGACGCCGCGGGAAATCGCTGCTTTGTCTTGACGCTTCAGGCCCGCGAGCAGCATATCCGCCGCGAAAAAGCGTCCTCGAATATTTGCTCGAATGAAGCGCTTTGCGCCATGACGGCGGGCGCGTATTTGACGGCGATGGGGCCTGAGGGTCTCGCGGACGTTGCGACGCTTTGCTATCAAAAGGCGCATTATCTTGCCTCCGAGCTTTCGAAAATCGGTTTCCAAATGAAATACAATCGTCCGTTCTTCCATGAATTTGTGACGGTGTGTGACAATCCGGATGCGGTCGATGCGAAACTTGCCGCCGCGGGCATTTTGGGCGGCCTTCCCATCAAGGGCGGCATCCTTTGGTGCGCGACGGAAATGAATACGAAGCAGGAAATCGATGTGCTCGTTTCCGTGCTGAAAGGAGGGGAATCAGATGCAGCTCATATTTGAAAGAAGCAAAGCGGGGCATAAAATGGCGCATTTGCCGAAATGCGACGTGCCGGAAATCGCAATTGATTTACCGATGCGGAAATCCGCGCCCCGCCTTCCGGAAGTGGCGGAAGTGGAAATGAGCCGCCATTATTCCGCGCTGGAGCAGCAGGCGTTCGGCGTGAACGACGGTTTCTATCCGCTGGGCTCCTGCACAATGAAATACAATCCCGCCGTCAATGAAGCGACGTGCGGCATGAAAGAATTTACCGAGCTTCATCCGCTCCAGCCCGAGGAAACGGTGCAAGGGGCGCTCGAAGCACTCTACACGACGCAGCATCTTTTGGCCGACATCACCGGCATGGATGAGGCGACGCTTCAGCCGGCGGCCGGTGCGCATGGCGAATACACGGGGCTTCTCCTCATTCGCGCTTATCATTTGGCGAAGGGCGATACGAAACGCACGAAAATCATCGTTCCCGATTCGGCGCACGGCACAAATCCGGCATCCGCGACGATGGCCGGTTTCTCCGTCGTCCCCGTGAAATCGAATGACCAAGGCGGCGTCGATTTGGACGCACTTCGCGAAGCGGTAGGGGATGACACCGCAGGTCTCATGCTGACGAATCCGAATACGCTCGGCATTTTCGATCCGAATATTTTGGAAATCACGAAAATTGTCCACGATGCGGGCGGCCTTTGCTACTACGACGGCGCGAATCTGAATGCGATCGTCGGCCGCGCGCGCCCGGGCGATATGGGCTTCGATTGCGTCCACGTGAATCTTCATAAAACATTTGCAACGCCTCACGGCGGCGGGGGTCCCGGATCCGGCCCCGTCGGCTGCAAAGCGTTTCTGAAAGAATTTTTGCCCGGCCCGATTGCCGAAAAAGAAGGGGAAACGTATCACTTCGCGACGCCCGCGCATTCCTGCGGCCGCGTGAGAAGTTTCCACGGAAATTTCCTCGTCGTCATCCGCGCGATGACTTACATGCTGGCCCTCGGCGCCGAAGGACTTGCCGAAGCCTCCGGCATGGCGGTGCTCAATGCGAATTACCTCATGAGCCGCCTCAAAGATCACATGGCGATTGCCAATCCCGGCTTCTGCATGCATGAATTTGTCATGTCGCTTGATGCGTACCATAAGGAAACGGGGGTCTCTGCGCTCGATGTAGCCAAACGCCTCCTCGATAACGGTATGCACCCGCCGACCATGTATTTCCCGCTCATCGTCCACGAAGCTTTAATGGCCGAGCCGACGGAAACGGAAAATAAGGAAACCTTGGATGCCGCGGCCGATATTTTCATTAAAGTCTTTGCGGAAGGCCGCGAAAATCCGGAGCTCCTCCACACCGCTCCGCACAATGCCCCCATCCGTCGTCCCGATGAAGTCACGGCGGCGAGGAAGCCGATTTTGCGCTACGAATTTTGAGACATAATGAGCTAAACGGCAGAGCGGCGAAAAAATTTCGCCGCTTTCGCCCATTGGGGAGAGAGCAGGGAGCAGGGAGCTAGGAGCTGGGAGCTTTGACTTGTGTCGCTACGCGACGATTTTTGTTTTAATCGGCGCAAAGCGCCTCGCCGGCTTTGCCGGCAAGCGAGCGGAGCGAGCGATTATAAAAAAGCCGCGCAGCGCACCTATTAAAGCTCCTACCTCCCGGCTCCTACCTCCCGGCATGAGCCTATGCCAAGCACCCCTAAAGGACACCGAATGTTATCTCATCTCTACTTCTACGACAACACCGCCCTCTGCCGCGATCCGTATCGGAATATCGCGATCGAAGAATGGCTGACGCGTTATGTGCCGGAGGATGCCGTCACGCTCTTTTTGTGGCAAAACGAAAAGACCGTCGTCATCGGGCGTAATCAAAATGCCTGGCGCGAGTGCAATATCGCGCGCCTTGAAGCGGACGGCGGGCATCTCGCGCGTCGTCTTTCCGGCGGCGGCGCCGTCTATCATAATTTGGGAAATCTCAATTTCACCTTCTGTGCGCCGCGCGCCCTTTACGACGTTGCGCGCCAGGTTTCCGTCATCGCCAAAGCCGCTGCGCGTTTCGGTATTTCCGTAGAAAAAACGGGGCGAAACGACATCATGGCGGATGGCCGGAAATTTTCGGGAAACGCTTTTTACAAGACGGCGACCCGGGCCTATCATCACGGCACGATCCTGATTGCCGAAGATATGGGAAACATGGTGAAATATCTCGACACGGCGGGCTCGAAGCTTGCGGCGAAAAGCGTCGCCTCCGTCCCCGCGCGCGTCGTAAATCTCTCCGAACTAACGCCTGCTATCACCGTTTCCTCTTTTGCGCATGCCATGCGGGAAGCCTTTTCGGAAATCTACGGACTACCGGCGGAAATGATTTCAGACGACGTGATCGATTGGGAAACAGTGGAAACGCGCCGCGCTTTCTTCGATTCGTTCGATTGGAAATACGGCGTGAAACAAAGCTTTACCGATGAACACGAAGGAAAATTTTCCTGGGGATTTCTGCGGATTTACATTTCCGCCGAAAACGGCATCATCCGGAAGGCAACCGTCGACTCCGACGCCCTCGCAGCCGGTCTCATCGCCGCAATTCCCAAAGCCCTCGAAGGCACGCCGTACCTTCCCGAAGACATCAAAAAATCCCTCCGCAATCTTCCGTGCGAAGACGAAGAAGAGCGGGGGATACTCGGTGATGTGGTGGGAATGTTTGGAAAAGAGTGAAGAGGGAAGGGGAAAGAGGTTCGCTTGGCGTAGAGCTACATTTGTGCTTGAGACGTGAGACGGTCAGACGTGAGACTTTTTATCGGTGTCGCTTCGCGACGATTCTGTTTTATGCCGGCGAAGCCGGCGAGGCGCCGAAGGCGCCGATTATAAAAATGCCGCGCAGCGCTCCTCTAAAGCTCCCAGCTCCCGGCTCCCGGCTCCCAGCCGCATCTCAAATGTAGCACAAAACAATTCATACAGAAAGGAACGATACATACATGTACGATGTTGTCATTATCGGCGCCGGACCGGGCGGGTATACCTGCGCACTTCGTGCGGCGGGGTACGGACTATCCGTGGCGCTTGTCGAAAAAGATTTTTTGGGCGGCACTTGCCTCAATCGCGGGTGTATCCCGACAAAGACGCTGCTCCATGCCGCCGATTTATTGGAATCGCTCAAAGATGCACGGAAATACGGGATTACCGTCGAAAGCTACGCTCCCGATTTCCCGGCGCTCCGCACGCGCGTTTCCGAAGTCATTACGACGCTTCGGGGCGGCATCGAAAAAATGATGAAACAGAAAAAAGTCGATGTCTATCGCGGCATAGGCCGCGTGAAATCGGAAACATGCGTCGTCGTTTCCAATGCCGACGGCGAGACGGAGCTGGAAACGAAAAATATCGTCCTTGCGACGGGCTCCGTTCCTTCCGTGCCGCCGATTGCGGGCGCGGATCTTCCCGGCGTGCACACGAGCGATACGCTTTTGGCGGAGCTCCCCGAGCTTTCGTCGCTCGTTATCATCGGCGGCGGCGTCATCGGCGTCGAATTTGCCGAAGTGTATCAGGCGCTCGGCACATCCGTCACGATTCTCGAAGCGATGCCGCGTATTATTCCGCCGATGGACAGCGATCTTTCGCGCCATCTTGCGGCCGATTTCCGCAAAAAAGGCGTGAAAGTCATCGCGAAAGCTTCCGTTTCCGCCATTACGAAAGACGGAGACGGCCTTGCCGTGCATTACAAACTCGGCGATAAGGAAGCGGAAGTTTGTGCGGACGCCGTTCTCATTGCGACGGGACGCCGCGCGAGCGTCGAAGGTCTCACGCCGTTTGAGATAGAAAAAGAACGCGGCCGCGCCGTCGTCGACGCAAAATGCCAAACGAGCGTGCCTCATGTGTATGCGATCGGCGATATTGTCGCAGGCACCCCGCAGCTCGCTCACGCGGCCGAAGCGCACGCGAGAATCGTCGCAGCCGCCCTTGCGGGAAAACCATGTGATATCGATATGAAACTCATTCCCTCCGTCGTGTATACGAAACCGGAAGTCGCTTCCGTCGGTTTCACCGAAGACGATGCGAAAGCACAGGGAATTAATGTGAAAGTCGCGCGCACGATGATGGGAGGAAATGCAAAGAGCCTTATTGAAGGCGTCGCCGGTTATATCAAAATAATCGCCGCGCCCGACGGGAAAATCTTGGGCGCCGAATTCCAATGCCACGACGCCGCCAATCTCATGAGTGAAGCGACGCTTGCCATTTCCAAAGGCATGACGGCCGAAGAACTCTCCGAAATCATCCGTCCGCATCCTTCGGTCGAAGAAGCGCTGGGGGAAACGGCGGAAAATATGGCCGACGCGATTTTGGCCGAAAAATAAGTTTTGCACACAAAAAAAGCCCTTCGGGCTTTTTTTATTGCGTGTATTCGTCTTAGTGCGACATTTGTGCTCGAGACATCAGACGGTCAGACGTCAGACTTTAAATTTGTGTCGCTTCGCGACAATTCTATTTTATGCCGGCAAAGCCGGTAAGGCGCGAAGCGCCGATAAAAAATGTCGCGCAGCGTTCCGCTTAAAAGTCTTTCAGTCTTTTAGTCTTTTAGTCTTCTTCTTCTCGTTCCAAAAGTTTCTCTTTTCCTTTTTTCAGCAGTCCGACGACTTTTTTCGGTTTCATGAGGCCGACCACTTTTTGTCCGGCGTCATTCAGCTGCTGCGTCGTGTGGCGCATTTTGCGGATGGTCGTGGAATTCGATTTGATTTTCGGCTTGAGATCGAGCTTGCGATCGATGTTTCCTCTTTTCACCGACGTCGCGCGGATTTTGTCCGGCTGGAGATAATCGCGGAGAATGCGCATCGCGCTCGTCGGATTCGTTTCCGTATCGTAGAGATAAATATCGACCGCCGTGTAATTTTCGATGGGATACGCGTGGATGTCGATGTGCATATTGTCGCCGAAACCGGCCACGATGATTTCGTGATCGCTTTCGTGATAGAAAGTGCCGTAAAGATCCGTGTCCAATTTATCCGCCACTTTTCCCATGAGCGGAATCAAAAGATCCGCCGCATCAATCACGCCTTCCTTGCAGCGATAGCAATCCACGAGCAAATGTTTTCCGATATAACTTTCCATTTTTTCGTCCTTCTTCGTTTCAAAAAGATTTGCATGTATTATAGCAGATTTTTTCGGCTTGTGGAAACGGAGGAAACGCGGCGCGAAAATTTTCTCATTTCATTTCCCTATATTTCGCAAGGTAAAAAATATATTTTTTATACTCAAAACACATTTACCCCCCCCATCTTCTGTGATATAATATTTTTATGCATATTTGGGTATTTTTAATTCGATTATTATAGATATTTCATTGGAGAAATAAACACTTGTTTCTCGTAAAAGAACAGGAGAAGTCATTATGAAATTCGTCCGGAAAATGATGAGAAAAGAAATGCATCGTCGTAGCACCGTGCAGGGGAAGACGCTCTTGCAGATGGCGGTGGCGTCGGCTCTTGTCGCGTCGCTGTCACCGGCGGCCGCGGCCGACACGACCGTCACGAATAATATTGAGCGCGTGAACGGGACGAAGGTGACATTTGACAGCAACGGCGTTGCCAATGTCTACGCGGAAAAGGTGCAGGGGGATCTCGGGATCAACCGCTTCACGAATTTTTCCGTTGCCGACAAAAATACGGCGAATATGTATTTCAAAGAGCAGGGCGGTACGACGGAAGCGACGAGTCTTGTAAACTTTGTTTCCAATCAGATTAATATCGCCGGTACGGTGAATGCGCTGAAGGGGAGCGAAGTCGGCGGAAATTTGTATTTCGTCACACCGAAAGGGATGGTCGTTTCCGGGAACGGCGTCATTAATGCGGGCAGCCTCACGGTCGCGACGCCGCCTTTGGAATATTTCGAAAAGATGAAACTCGATCCCAATGCGACG
>CAVJQK010000078.1:0-6344 GCA_963651795.1 Erysipelotrichaceae bacterium
GCTCACCATGGTGCATCGCGCCGATCGCTTAGGCGATTTGATTGCCGAGGGGCGTGTACATCGATTTGAAATCAAACGAATTCGTTTCGTGCACAGTCATGAGGGCGAAAACGCCAATCGGGTGCTGGCGGAATGGCGATTGGGCGGTAAAGCGGACGTAAAAGTGCTGCCGCCGCTTGTCGTGCATCGACCGGACGGTTCGTATACAGAAGAAATGCTTTCGATTTACGGGAAGGAAATTCATGAGTGAAGTCATGCCCGGCACATTGTATTTGGTGCCGACACCTATCGGAAATTTATCGGATATGACGAAACGCGCGGCGGACATTTTAGCCGACGTCGATATCGTGGCCTGCGAAGATACACGGCATACGAGGATTTTGCTTTCCCATTTGGGGCTCGAAAAAGCCGTTGTTTCCTATCATGAGCACAATAAGGAAACGGCGGGGCCGAAATTAATCGAAGCGCTTTCGGAAGGAAAATCCGTCGCCCAAGTGTCGGATGCGGGGATGCCCGTTATTTCCGATCCCGGTGCCGATTTAGTGAAACTGGCATTGGCGGCGCATATTTCCGTCGTGCCGCTCCCCGGACCCAATGCCGCTTTGACGGCGCTTGTCGCTTCGGGATTGGATGCCCGTCAATTTCTTTTCGTCGGTTTTCTCCCGCGGACGTCCGCACATCGAAAAGAACTACTGGAAACCGTTCGGAAAATTCCGTTCACCTTAATTTTTTACGAAGCGCCGCATCGTCTGAAAGAAACGCTCAAAATTCTTTCGGATTCCTTGGGTAATCGCCGCGCCGTGACGGCAAGAGAGCTCACCAAAAAATTTGAAACATTTACCCGCGCCACGCTTTCGGAACTTTTAAAAAATGCGGAAGAAACGGATCCGCGCGGCGAATATGTACTTCTCGTCGAAGGCTATAGAGGAGAAGCGGAAGAGTCTGAAGATGAAATGACGTGGCAGGAAGAAGCGAAATTATTGGCGGAAACTTTGCCCATAAAAGAAGCCGCCAGACAAGTGGCGGCCAAAAGAAATCTCGCAAGGAGAGACGTATACCAATTTCTTTTGAAGAGGGAAAATCAAAATTAAAATTTTACGAAATAGAACGTTTCGTTTGTGTACCGACGATCCGAAATCGGATGAAAATTTCGATGACGGGGAATCGGTATTTTTATTGCGGGTAATTGCCGGATGCGATTTTATGCTTTTAATTCATATCAAATATTTTATTTATTTCGAACATGTGATACAATAAATAAGAATATAGGGTTTTTGTCGACGTATGTTGATGTCATTGGTTGATTTTTCTTTATTGTACAGTTTGAGATACAGTTTGAGGGCCGTTCCATGCAGGAGAAAATTTTCAAGGCCATATTTATAGTACTGTTTGCCATCCTCGGCATCGTGCTGTCGGTGCAGTCCGAGACAATTTTAATCGAGCTGCTCCCGCATTCTGTCATTTCCGAATCTTTCCTTGGGGTGACATTGATTTCGATTGTTCTGATTATTTCCGGCGTCGTGATCGGCGCGGCGGTGGGTTTTGCCCTGTCTCCGCATCTCACGCGCTGGCTTTTTGCGCTCATTACGGGGATGGAATCTTCCCTTTCGCAGCTTTCCACGTGGGATTTGCTGCTGGGGACTTTGGGGCTTTTCCTGGGACTTGTCGTCGCCAATTTAATCGGGATGGCTTTTGATCAGGTGCCCGTGGTGGGACCGTATGTGTCCGTCGTGCTTTCGATTGTCCTCGGTTACTTGGGATTGCATCTTTGTCTGGGCAAGAAGAATGAAATGCTTGTCTTTGTACAATCGCATCAGGATAACCTGAAGAAGAAAGACAAGAAGGAGAAAGAAAAGGAAAAAGGAAAACTTCTCGATACGAATATTATTATTGACGGACGTATCGTCGATATTTATAAAAGCGGTTTCCTGGAAGGGCCGATTATCGTGCCGGTTTTCGTATTGGAAGAACTTCAGAAAATCGCGGATTCTTCGGATTCCATTAAAAGAAATCGCGGCCGTCGCGGTCTCGATATTTTAAATCAACTGCGTCATGCGGATAAAGATGCGATTCGGATTGTGACGGATGATTATGAAGATACGGAAGAAGTGGATTCCAAGCTGGTGCGGCTGGCCCTCGATAAAAATTGGCGGATTATCACGAATGATTTCAATTTGAATCAGGTGGCCGAGCTGCAGGGAATCACGGTGATGAATCTCAACGATTTGGCCAAAGCGATGAAACCGCCGGTCATTCCGGGCGAGCAGCTCTTTGTGCAATTGATCAAACAGGGGAAAGAAGACAATCAGGGCGTGGCATATTTGGATGACGGCACAATGATTGTCGTGGCCAACGGCAGTCATGCCATCGGCCATGAAGTGCCCGTGATCATTACATCCGTGTATCAGACGGCGGCCGGGCGCATGATTTTCGCCAAATTGGAAGAATTTGAAAATGAATAGTCTGATTGTGGCGGCGGCGGGGCGCGGCGAGCGTTTCGGAGTTGCCGGAAATAAGTTGCTAACCCCAATCGGCGGCAGACCTCTTATCGAAACGACTCTGCACCATGTGATGCAGAGTTCTTTATTGGATGAAATCATTTTGGTGACGGCGCCGGAGGAAAGAGAAGTTTTTAAAGAGATAGTTTCCCGTATCGGCGGACGGATTCCGGTGAAATATGCCGACGGCGGGGCGACCCGAACGGAATCGGTGGCAAACGGATTGGCCGAAGTTTCCGAAGAATCCGAAAATGTCCTGATTCACGACGGCGCGCGGCCCGGCGTCTCGGGAGAAGATTTCGATTATTTGATTTCCGAACTTTCGGATGAGAGACCGGCGGTGCTTTTTGCCGTAGATTGCGTCGATACGATTAAGGAAACGGATGAAACGGGGCGCGTCCTGCGTACGCCGGAGCGAAAATATTTGAAACGGGCACAGACGCCGCAGGGTGCGCGGACTCGGATTTTCCGGGAATGTATGAAAAAAATCACGGAAGAACATGTGTCCGTCACGGATGATGCTTCGATTTTGGAAACATGCGGTGTGCCCGTGGTCTGCATACCGGGGCGGGAATCGTTTTTTAAAATTACGTTTCCGGAGGACGGAGAACGGTTGGAAACCATGGATGATAAAAATTTTCCGCAAATTCGCATCGGGCAGGGGTATGACATTCATCGATTCGATGCGTCGCGTCCGCTCATTTTGGGCGGGGTGCGAATTCGGGAAACCGGCGGACTTCTGGGGCATTCGGATGCCGATGTCCTGGTGCATGCCGTGATGGATGCGCTTTTGGGCGCCGCTGGGCTTCCGGATATCGGGCATTGGTTTCCCGATACGGATCCGCAATTTGCCGGAATTTCCAGTATGCTTTTGCTGGAACGCGTTTCGAATATATTGAAGGAACACGGATATTCCGTGGGAAATATCGACAGTACGATTTTGGCCGAAGAGCCGAAAATGGCGCCTCATATCGACGCGATGCGGCAAAATTTGGCGGATATATTGCATATTTCACCCGCGCGGATTAATATAAAAGCTACAACGAACGAAACTTTGGGCGCTATCGGACGAAAAGAAGGCATTGCGGCCATGGCGAGTGCGCTGGTGTGCAAAGGCTGGTGTGCAAAGAGAGTTTATAAAATCAATTTTAGGAGGAAATTATGGCTTGTGATTTGAAGGTACGTTTTGCACCGAGCCCGACGGGGCCGTTTCATATCGGCGGGGCGCGCAGTGCGCTTTTCAATTGGCTTGTGGCGCGGCATGAGGGCGGTACGTTTTTGCTCCGCATTGAGGATACGGATTTGGCGCGTTCCAGCCGCGAGTCGGAAGAAAATATCAAAGAATCCATGCGTTGGCTCGGACTTTTCTGGGATGAAGGCATCGATGTCGGCGGAGAAAACGGACCGTATCGTCAGACGGAGCGTCTCGATTTGTACAAAAAAGAAGTGGAACGTCTGATTGCCGAAGGAAAGGCGTATTATTGCTATTGCACGCAGGAAGAAATCGAGGAAGAGCGTAAAGCACAGATGGCGGAAGGAAAGACGCCGGTTTACGGTGGGCATTGCCGTCATTTGACGCCCGAACAAATTGCGAAATATGAAGCGGAAGGACGGAAACCGGTGGTGCGTCTTCGCGTGCCGACCGATGAAGTGTACGCTTTCGATGACATGGTGCGCGGGCATGTGGAATTTCAGTCGTCGGGTGTCGGTGATTTTATCATCATGAAATCGGACGGAATTCCGGTCTATAATTTCGCCGTCGTGATTGACGATGCTTTCATGAAATGTACGCACGTCATTCGCGCGGAGGAACATTTGTCCAATACGCCGCGGCAGATTGCCATTTATCGGGCGCTCGGCTATCCGATTCCGAAATTCGGTCATATTTCTTTGATTTTGGGTGCCGATCACAAAAAAATGTCCAAGCGTCACGGCGCGACTTCGGTGACGGCGTATAAAGAAATGGGTTATTTGCCGGATGCCATGGTGAATTATTTGGCACTACTCGGTTGGGCGCCGAAAGGGGAACAGGAAATTTTTACCCGCGAAGAACTCATTCGTGAATTTTCCATGGATCGCGTTTCCTCCAATGATGCCGTATTCGATATTCAAAAGCTGAATCATATCAATTTCCAATACATGAAGAAATTGGGGACGGCGGAGCTGACAGATTTCCTGCTTCCGTTTTTGGAAAAAGCGGGATATGTGACGCTTCCGCTTTCCGCCGAAAAACGGGCTTGGCTGGAATCCGTCACGGAATTTTTGCGTGATCGTATTTCCTACGGGGCCGAAGCGCCGGAACAGATGAAAATGTTCTTCACGGATGTGCCGGCATTTGAGGATGAGGAAGTCGTTTCCATAATGAAAAAGGAAACTTCGAAGCAAATTTTGTCGGCGTATTCGGCGTCTTTGGAAGCACTTCCGGAATTTACCGAAGAGGCGGTTACGGCGGCTTTCAAAGCGGTGATGAAAGAAACGGGAATCAAAGGGAAAGATGCGTTTGAACCCGTGCGCATCGCATTGACCGGCGTCACAAAAGGGCCCGGTATGTATACGATGATGATTCTGTTCGGCAGAGAGGAAACGCTTTCGCGCTTGCGTAAAGGTTTGACTTTCTGTGAGGCGTAAGGGACGATATTATGGGTTTTGATTTCGGATTGATTGAAAAGGCATTTCCGCTTCTTTTGATGGGGGCGGCCGTGACGATTGAAATCACGGCGGTGTCCGTGGCGCTCGGTTTCTTTATCGGGCTCGTCGTCGGGGTTGCGCGTATTTCCGGCTATAGGATTTTGCGCATTTTGGCTGCGATTTATGCGGACTGCATTCGCGGGACTCCGCTTTTGGTGCAAATCTTTTTGATTTATTTTGCACTTCCCATTGCCACGGGAGCGCGTGTGGATCCTTTCGCGGCGGCGGTCCTTGCCTGCGGAATCAACAGCGGTGCTTATGTATCCGAAATTTTTCGTGCGGGAATTCAGGCCATCGATCCCGGGCAGATGGAGGCCGGCCGGTCTTTGGGACTGACTTGGTGGCAGACCATGCGGTATGTCATTTTGCCGCAGGCGATTAAAAACATTTTGCCGCCGCTCGGAAACGAATTTATCGCCATGTTGAAAGATTCTTCGCTCGTGTCCGTCATCGGTTTCGAAGAATTGACACGTCGGGGACAACTCATTATTGCGCAGACTTACGGATCTTTTGAAATTTGGCTCACCGTCGCGGCGCTGTATCTTTGCATGACACTTGCGATTTCGCGTCTGATTGCGTATCTGGAGGCGAAAACGAAATGAGTGAATTTTTGATATCCTTGGATCATGTCGGGAAACGATTCGGTTCTCTCGAAGTATTGAAAGATATTTCTCTCCATGTGAAGGAGGGGGAAGTCGTCGTCATCATCGGACCTTCGGGATCCGGGAAATCGACACTTCTTCGCTGCGTGAACGGTTTGGACCCGGCGACTTCCGGTAAAGTTTATTTCGAAGGCGTGCCTGTGACGGATAAAAATCTCAATGAAATTCGGACCGAAGTGGGGATGGTGTTCCAACGTTTCAATCTGTTTCCGAATATGTCCGTCATTAAAAATCTGATGCTCGCACCTTGCAAAGTGAGAAAACTTTCGGAAAAAGAAGCGCACGATCGCGGAATGGAGCTGCTGAAAAAAGTCGGGCTTGTCGATAAAGCGGATGCCAAGCCGACAGAACTTTCCGGCGGACAGCAGCAGCGCGTCGCCATTGCCAGAGCTCTTGCCATGCAGCCGAAGGCACTTCTTTTCGATGAGCCGACTTCCGCATTGGATCCGGAAATGGTGCATGAAGTGTTGGACGTCATGCAGGATTTGGCCAAAGG
>CAVJQK010000079.1:0-6222 GCA_963651795.1 Erysipelotrichaceae bacterium
CCCGTAGACGGTGAGATCTTGTAATTTTCCTTGTGAGAGGCGGACACAGCGGCCGCCTTCGATATCGATGGCAGGATAGATTTTCATACGGTCACCCAATTTGCGAGATTTTCCCAAATGCGAAGGCCGACGTCTCCGCTTTTTTCGGGATGAAATTGAAATCCTAAAATATTATCGCGTCCGACGACGGCCGGGACGGTGACGCCGTAATCGGCGCTTGCGATGACGTCTTCGGAGTCACCGGGCGTTTTATAAAATGAATGGACGAAATAGACATGCGCATGCGGCGGCAGTCCGTCGAGCACGGGATGGCGGTGAATGCGAAGCTCGTTCCAGCCCATGTGCGGGACTTTGAGGTCGCCTTTGGGGAAACGGGCAATGCGCCCGGGCAAAAGTCCCAGCGCGGGAATGTTTCCGCCTTCTTCGGAAACTTCATAGAGCGCTTGCATGCCCAGGCATATCCCGACAAGTTTCTTTCCTTTTTCCGTTTCCTCTTTCAAAATGGTATCGAGGCCGTAGGCGGAAAGATGATTCATGGCATCTTCCATGGCGCCGACGCCGGGAAGAATGAGAGCGGAGGCTGCGCGGATTTCTTCGGGGTTTCTCGTGACGGAAACGGAAAGGCCTGCGCGCTTTGCTGCGCGGGTGACGTTTCCGAGATTGCCCGCGTCGTAATCGATGATGGCGATTTGTTTCATAATGTGCCTTTTGTGGAAGGAACGGCATCGCCTTCGATGCGTACGGCCTCTTTGAGAGCGCGGGCGAATGCTTTGAAGACGGATTCCAAAATGTGATGGCCGTTTGTGCCGTAGAGATTCGCGATGTGGAGCGTCATGCCGGCATTGGAAGAAAGGGCGAGGAAAAATTCGCGCGCCGTTTCCGTTTCAAATGTGCCGATGCGTTCGACGGGAATTGTGACGTCCCAGACGAGATAGGAGCGGCCGGAAAGATCGAGCACGACACGCGAGAGTGCTTCATCCATCGGGCAGAAGAAACAGCCGTAGCGGCGGATGCCCGCTTTGTTTCCGAGCGCTTCGGCCAGGGCTTTTCCCATCGTGATGCCGAGGTCTTCCACGGTGTGGTGATTATCGACGTCGAGGTCGCCCTTGCAGGAAAGCGAAAGATTCAGACCGCCGTGCGCGGCGAAAAGGGTGAGCATGTGATCGAGGAAACCGATGCCCGTCGTGCCGGAAAAGTTTCCGCTGCCGTCCAAGGTAAGCGAAAGAGAAATGTCGGTCTCGGCCGTGGTGCGCGTGATGCTTGCTTGTCTCATGAGAGTGCCTCCCGAAAAACTTTGATGATGAGAGAATTCGTATCGGGATCCGTCACGGTGATGCGGTACGCATTCGGCAGATCCGGTCTGTTTCTGTAAATTTTAACCAAAATATTTTCGCGGCGCAATGCTTCGAAGACGGCTTCGTGATTTTTTTTCGTTTGCACGAGAAGGAAATTCGTGCGCGACGGGTAGACGGTAAGACCCGGGATTTCGGAAAGGGCGACGAAAAGTTTCTCGCGCTCTTCGCAAATCGCATCGCGGATTTTGAAAATGTCTTCGCGCCGGGAAAGGACGATGGGCGCCAAAAGCTGTGTGAAAGAATTCACATTGTAGGGCGGCTTGATTTTCGTGAGCGCGGAAATAATTTCGGCATCGGCGACGATGTAACCGCAGCGGAGCCCCGCCATCGCGAAGGCTTTGGAGAGCGTGCGAAGGACGATGAGATTTGGATATTTTCCGATGAGGCCTTTGACGCTTTCTTCTTCTTTCGCAAATTCCATGTACGCTTCATCGACGAAAACGAGGCCGCGGGCCGTCTGCAGAATTTTTTCGATACAGGAAACGGGGAGGAGCTCGCCCGTCGGATTATTCGGATTGCAGATGACGGTGAGTTTCGGTTGCATTTCGGAAACGGCTGCCAAAATCGCGTCCGTATTTCTTTTATAGCCGGGAAGATCCGGGACGGAAACGACGCGGGCACCCAAAATATCCGCGCCGATGGCGTACATGTCGAAGGTCGGCGTGTGCGTCAAAAGCGTGTCGCCGGGATTTAAGAATGTACCCAAAATCGTCGAAATCATTTCATCGCCGCCGTTTCCGCAAAGGATATTTTCCGGGCGGCAGCCGATGTAGGCGGCGAGATCTTTGCGAAGTGTTTCCGCCATGGGATCGGGGTATTTCGCCGGCATGAAAGTTTCCAGAGCGCGGATGAGTTCTTCGCGGACGCCGGGGAGCGTGAGGACATTCAAATAATTTTCATTCGCGTTCACGACGTGCGTTTCCGCAATCGGGGCGACGATGTAGGGCGAAAGTGCGGCGACGGTCGCTCGCATCCATTCAGATTTCATCGCGGACCTCCATGGCATTGGCGTGTGCGGTGAGCCCTTCGGCTTTCGCAAAGAGCGCGACTTTTTTCGAAATATTTCGGAACGCGGCTTCATTGAACATTTCAATGCTGCTGTGTTTCATGAAATCGGAAACGGAGAGCGGCGAGGAGAAAGCCGCCGTGCCGGAGGTCGGGAGCGTGTGATTCGGACCCGCCATGTAATCGCCGATGGGTTCGGATGTGTATTTTCCGAGGAATATCGCGCCGGCATTTTGCACGAGCGGGAGGTATTCCGTCGGATTTACGAGCTCGATTTCCAAGTGTTCGGGCGCGATTTTATTCACGATATCAAAGCATTGCGCAATGTCTTTGCAAAGGAAGGCTTTTGCGTAATCGGAAACGGAACTTTGCATGATTTCATAGCGCGAAAGAAGTTTCATTTGGCGATTCATTTCGTCTTCGACTTTTTTGCCGAAATCTTTATCCGTCGTGACGAGGAAAACGGCTGCGCGGGGATCGTGTTCGGCCTGCGAGAGGAGATCGGCGGCAATCCAAGTGGGATTTGCTCTCCCGTCTGCGACGCAGCAGACTTCGGAGGGCCCTGCGATCATATCGATGCCGACCGTGCCGAAGACGAGACGCTTGGCCATCGCGACGAACGCGTTTCCGGGCCCGACGATTTTGAAAACGGGATCGACGGTTTCCGTGCCGTAGGCGAGCATTGCAATCGCCTGCGCACCGCCCACTTTATAAATTTCGGAAACGCCGGCCACATGTGCCGCGGCCAAAATATTCGGATTCACTTTTCCGTCTTTTCCGGGCGGTGTCACCATCGCGACCGAGGGACAACCCGCGACGAGCGCCGGCACCGTATCCATCAAAACCGTGGAGGGATATGCCGCGCGCCCGCCCGGCACGTAGACGCCGACGCGGGAAATCGGACGATACAGCTCGCCCAGCGTCACGCCTTCGCGAAATTCCTTCGTCCACGTCTCGCGAAGCTGCTCTTTGTGGAATGTTTCAATATTTTTCTTCGCTTCTTCCAATACCGCCAAGAGCTCCGGCGACACTTCGGTGAGCGCCTCTTCGATTTCTTTTTCGGAAACGCGGAAATCGGTGAGCTCGACGCCGTCGAAATTTTTCGTATATTCGGCCACCGCCGCGTCGCCGCGCTCGCGCACCGCTTTCAGTACGGAGGCGACAGTCGTTTCCACTTCCGCCGATAAATTCACATCGCGATTCGTGAGCGTCCGCACTTCGCGGAGCGTGAAACCCGTTTCCGGGACTTGAATCCATTCCATAGAAAAGCCTTCTTTCTTTTATTTAATCAATTCGATAAATGCTTTCAGTTCGTTTTGCTTCACTTTATAGGAAACCGTGTTGCAGATGAGGCGCGCGGAAAAATCCATGAAATATTCGTACGCTTCCATGCCGTTTTCCGTGAGCGTCGTCCCCGTTTCCACGATATCCACGATGACATCGGAGAGGCCGACGAGCGGCGCGAGCTCCACGGAGCCGTTCAATTTCACGATGTCGATGGGCTGGAAACGATCGGCGAAAAAGCGGCGCGCAATCGTCGGATATTTTGTCGCGACGGTCAAAATCCGCTTTTGCATCACGTCGCGCCTGCCGGCGATACCGGAAACGGCCATGCGGCAGCGCCCGATGCCGAGATCCAAAATTTCATACACGTCGGCCGCACCGTCTTCGATCAGCACGTCTTTTCCGACAATGCCCGCATCGGCGGCGCCGCGACGGACGTAGACCGTCACATCCGGCGATTTCACGAGCGTCACGCGAATGCGATTTTCGCTGTCCGTGAAAACGAGTTTCCGGCTGTCGTCCGTATAATCCGGGAAACAAAATCCGCCCGCGATGAGTTTTTTCATCACCGTCTTGGCGATCCGGCCCTTGGCCAGTGCAATGTTTATCATGTATGCCTCCAAATGGGGAAATGGGGAAATGGGAAAGTGCAAAGTGCAAAGTGCAAAGTGCATAGTGCATAGATAAGAGGTGTCGCCTTCGGCGACGATTTTTTTATGCCGGCGAAGCCGGCGAGGCGCCTATGGCGCCGATTATAAAAGATGCCCGCCGCAGGCGTACCGGTTAAAGCTCCCAGCTCCCTGCTCCCGGCTCCTAGTTGTAGCACCCATGTAGCACAGAGCTATTCTCTCTATTGTTTCAATATTTCCTCTATCTCCGCTTCCGTCAAGATTTTTTCGTCGGAGAGGAATTTTCCTTTTTCGTAGCGGATGACGAGGCGGTAGTCGGCCGCATCGATCGTGTTTCCGCCGTCGACGCCCATGACCGAGAAGCCGCGGGCGCGGAGGGCGAGGATGGATTTCACGAGCGTTTCATCCGGTTTTTCGTAACGAATCGCCAAATCGCAGGACGGCGCGGGCGCCGCGAGCAAATTTTCTTCGGCGAGCACTTCGTACAAAAGATTCATATTGAGACCGAAGCCGCACGCCGGGCGCGGGACACCGAATTCGTCGGCCAGGCGATCGTAGCGGCCGCCGCTCACGAGCGAATACAGCGCGCCTTTCGCGTAAATGCGGAAAACCAAATCCGTGTAATATCCCATGTGCGACGTGAAACCCAAATCGAGCTGCACGCAACGGCCGTAACCTGCGATTTTCAGATATTCGTGAACTTTTGCGAGCCGCTCCAGCGCATCCTGCATGCGGGAATTCAGGCAGAAATTTTCCGCGCGCGCCAGCGTTTCCTCATAATTCCCGAAAAGTTCCGGGAGCGCGAGGAGGACATCCCGCTGCGGACGCGTGATGGGAAGCGAATCGGCGAGTTTTTGGAAGGAAACCAAATTGCGCGTTTCCAGACATTCCCGGATTTGCGAAAGCGCGTCTTCGGAAATGCGCAGCTCGTCGAAGAGCGCGTCCATGAAAGCGACCGTCCCCAAATCGATGCGCATGCACGAAAGTCCGACCGCTTTCAAAGATTCCGCCGCCGCCGCGATGACTTCGCCGTCACATTCCGGCGTCGCATCACCTAAAACTTCCATCCCGCTTTGGCGGAAATATTTTCCGTGCGTCGATTTTCCGTAATATTCGCGAAAAACGGGCGACACGTAACCGAATTTCAAAAGTTTTTTCGGATCCGGATATTCGCGCGCCGCCGTTTTGAGAAGCGGCACCGTCACGTCCGGCCGCAGCACCAGCACTTCGCCCGAAGGCCCGATGGTTTTAATCATTTCGCGACGCAGGCGCGGGAAATATTTTCCGTATGTATCGTAATCTTCGAACGTGGGCGTCTCGATAATTTTCGCCCCGTGTCGGCGCATGACGGAAACGACGGCGCGCTCGATGCGGTCGTAATTTGTCATTTCTTCTTCATGCACCATTTTTAAATCATCTGTCATCTGTGCCATAATACGGCCCTCCTACTTTTCTTCTGTGATACTTTACCACGATAAAGAAAATTTGTAAAGAGGGAAATTGTGTTGATGCGTTGATGCGCGGATGCGTTGATGTGTCGCAGGTGTCGCCTTCGGCGATTTTTTATAAAAGTGCAAAGTGCAAAGTGCAAAGTGCAGAGTGCAAAGTGCAAAGACGCGATTGGCGTAGTGCGACATTGGTGCGTGAGACGTCAGACTGTCAGACGATGAGACATGAGACACGCGCTCGGCCGGGTCACCCGCCGACGGCTGACAGCTAACGGCTGACGGCTTTAAGAGGTGTCGCCTACGGCGACGGATTTTTATATGGCACCGATGCCGCTTCGCTGATCGGTGAAAGGTGTGCCCTTCGGGCACGATTCATGTTGTAATCGCTCGCAAGCTCGCTCGCGCTGCGCGCGGCATAAAAATTCGCGCCGAAGGCGCTACCTTTTTTCTTGGCTCCCCTGAAAGGGGAGCTGGCGCGAGCGAAGCGAGCGACTGAGGGGT
>CAVJQK010000080.1:0-6192 GCA_963651795.1 Erysipelotrichaceae bacterium
GCTCTATGGCAATCGGGCTTTCGAATACATCAAAGGAAAATTATTCTATTGCCGTGGGTACTTTGAATACGGCCTCCGGTACTTATGCGACCGCTATTGGGTATAACACGGTAGCGCAAGGCACAAATTCCATTTCCATCGGCGGGAAATCGTTAGATTCCGGTTCGAAAAACAACAGTGCCAACGGGGATAACTCCATTGCCATCGGCCTTTCGAATACGTCGACGGGAACCGGTGCACAATCCATTGGTTCGACCAATATTGTAAACGGGACAAATTCCATTGCATACGGGGATTCCAATAAGGTACAGACTACGGCAAATGGGGCTGTAGATAATGCAATTGCTATCGGTTCAACTAATACAGTATCTGCAGGTACAGCTCAGGCAATTGGGAGTACCAATACGGCTTCGGAGGATTATGCTCTTGCTTATGGGTATAAGAATACGGCGTCCGGGGAGAGTTCTATTTCCATCGGTAACAGCAATACGGCTGAGAATACTTCTTTTGCTATCGGTACTTCGAATGCGACGTATGCGAATGAGGCGATGGCTATGGGTGAAAGTAACAGCGTGCAGGCGCAGAGCTCCATGGCTTTCGGTACTTCGAATACGATTTATTCGAGTAACAGCTCTTCGAGTGCCCAATCGGGCTCGATGATCCAGGGGATGTATAACAAAATCTATGGGTCGAATTCGATTGCCATGGGGAGAAATAACACGATCGGGATTATCAGTTCGAAAGAGGATGCAAATAAAAAAGACGTCATCAATACGTCTGCCAGTACGGTCAATGATACGACGTTGGCTTTCGGTGTGGATAATACGGCGCAGATTGCCGCTGTCTCGGCGGAGACTTTGCAATCGAATGAGAATTATTCGGAATTATTGGCTTTGTATACGCAAAGCGGGGCCGATGTTTCCAATTTGGAGATGTCCGGGCACGGGATGTTGATCGGGGAAGGAAATACGGTCGAGGGTGCACGGTCTTTGGGGTTCGGTATCTCTAATACGGTGACGGCGCTCGGCTCTATCGCCATCGGCGGCAATAATACGATCGGTCTTACAACCGGTGTCACGGATGATAATCGGAATTATTTATCGATGGCGCTCGGGAGTGCGAATACGATTGTCGGGAATTTGTCTTTGGCTCTGGGGTACGGGAATGTATCGTATGGCAATGATTTGATTTCCATCGGGCAGAATGTGATGGGGGATCAGGCGGAGCCGGCGACGAAGAGTATCGGTCTCGGTTTCGGGAATAAGGTGTATGCGTCTCAGTCGATGGCGATGGGCGGCAGCAATACGGTGGGCGCGGCCGATACGGAGACGTCGCAGGCGATGGTACTTGGTCTTTCGAATAATGTGCAGACTTCGCAAGCTTTGGCGGTTGGCGGAAATATTTCCATCGGGGTGCCTTCGAATGCGAATGGGATTTCTTTGGCAAGTAATGAATCGTCCGTTTCCGGAAATGAAGTGGCTTTCGGTGTCGGTATCAATATTGCGGAAGGCGCGGGGCAGTCGACGGCGGTCGGCGGTGCGAATTCTGTGTCTTCGGCGAATGCGGTGGCTGTGGGGTACGGATCTTCCGTTTCCGCTTTGGGTGCGGAGGCGCTCGGCTCGGGGGCAACGGCGGCCGGTACGAATTCTGTCGCTCTGGGCGCGGGTTCTGCTACGACGGTGAATCAGGAAAATGTGGTCTCTGTCGGTACGACGAGTGCTACGCGTAAGATTGTCAATGTGACGTACGGGAATTCAAATCATGATGCGGCGACTTTTGGGCAGATTGCCAAACTTCAGGAAGACGGGCAGGCGGCCGTGGTGCTGGATGCGAGCGGGAATGAGGCTGCGCTTCTCACCAATGATAATAGTGTCATTACGACGTTTAAGCTGAAGACGGGGACAATCCAAAACGGGGATACCGGGGTTGTTTCCGGCGGCGATGTCTACAATTATATTCAAAATCTGAATCTTTCCGGCATTGTGGATTACGATACGAATTACAAGGCCAGCCGCGATCATTATCTTTCGACGGATTTCGATTTGACGGTCTCGGATAAGGGGGCAGATTCGGCGGCTTACGGCTACGGTGCGAATGCGAAGGGGAATGAATCTGTGGCTGTCGGTGCGTATGCGACGGCCGACGGCGCGGGCTCTGTCGCGCTCGGCTCGGATTCTGTCGCGACGGGAGGCAATGTTTCCTTCGGTCATACGAAGGATGATACCGATCCTGTGACGGGCCTGGCTTACGGGACGGATCTCACGAGAAAGCTCACGAATGTGGCGGACGGCACGGCGAATACGGATGCGGCGACGGTCGGGCAGAGTGTGGCGCATGATCAGACGCTCGTCTTTACGAAGAATGATAATACGAAGACTCTTGTCGACGGAAACGGGGATACCATTGCGACGATTACCGTAAAGGATCTGGGGACGTCGATTGCGACCGACCAGCATGTTTCCTTTACCGATACGAAAGACGGTAGCGAGACGCAGTCCAATGTCATCAAAGATGCGGACGGAAATGCGCTTGTCACTTTCGAAAAGGGCAAGGTCGAGCTGAATAATAGGAATCTGGTAGACGGCGGCACGGTGTATGATGCCATTGCGGCGAAGAATCAGAGGATTACGAAGTCGAATAATAAGATTATGGCCAATGACGGGACGACGGTCTTGGCGACGATTGAGACGTATGATTCGTCGAAGGGTGATGATGTCGACCAGGGTGATACGTTTGTCACGTATGGAGATGTAGAAGAGATCACGACGAATATCGTGAATGAAAACAGTATTGTCGATTTCGATAAGACGTATAAAGACAGCGGAAAAGAGAGCGGGAAACGTTGGCTTTCGACGGATTTCGATAATGAAAATGTCACGCATGGGGATGATTCCACGGCTTACGGCTACGGCGCGAATGCCAAGGGCGATGAATCGACGGCTATCGGGAAGAATGCGGTCGCGAATGCCGAAGGCTCGATTGCCATCGGGTCGGATTCGGTCGCGACGGAGACGGGTGAAGTTTCCTTCGGGCACAGTAAGACGGATACCGATCCCGCGACGGGCAAGGCTTATGCCGATGAGGTAAAGCGCAAGCTCACGCATGTCGCCGACGGTACGGAAAACAGCGATGTCGCGACCTACGGCCAGACGGTGAAATCCGGCACGGTCGATCTCTCGAAGGACGGCGAGTCGAATGTCATCAAGAATCGCAATGGGGATGTGCTTGTCACTTTCAAAAAGGGGAAGGTCGAGGATACGAATACCGGCTTTGTCTCCGGTGATGATGTGTATACGGTGATTGCGGCGAAGAATCAGACGATTGACGGGAGCAATAATGTCATTCGCGATAATGCCGGCAATAAGATTGCTACGATTAAGACGGCCGATCCGGACAATCCGGTAAAAGACGGCGACAGCTATATTACGGAAAATTATTTCTACGATAATATCGAAAATGTCGTCAATGAATATTCCATCGTCGATTTCGATAAAAATTACAAGACGAGCGGTGAGCATTGGCTTTCCACGGATTTCGATCAGACTTTCGAGAAGAAGGGCGAGGAGTCCACGGCGTACGGCTACGGCGCGAATGCTCAAGGCGATAATTCCGTTGCCATCGGCGCGGGATCTATCGCAACGGAAGATAATACGTTCTCCGTCGGCAGCGTCGGCAGCGAAAGACAGATTGTGAATGTCGCCTATGGGGACAGCAATCAGGATGCGGCGGCTTACGGCCAGATTTTGGCGAAGCAAGCCGACGGCCAGAGCTACAATGTCAGCACGACGAATAATACGGTGAAGCTCAAAGCCAATGACGGGACGACGCTTGCCACCATCGACGTACAATTCCCCGAATATAATCCGGAGGAAGCGGTGGATCCTTTCGTCCAGAGAAGTGACGGCGATCATTGGATTGACGTCAAGTGGAATGAAGGCGACGGCGAAACCGTGACGCGCGGTGAAAATTCCGTGGCGTTCGGTTATCAGGCGAATGCGAGTGCGGATAATTCGGTTGCGATCGGTTACGGCTCCAAAGCGACGGAAGAAAATACGTTCTCCGTCGGCAGTGCGGACAATCAGCGCCGGATCACGAATGTGGCAGCCGGAAACGAAGTCAAGAACGGCACGGATGCGGCCAATGTCGGCCAAATTGCGGCGCACAATCAAGTTATTACATCTACAAATAATACAATCAAAGATAATAACGGCAATGTCATCGCGACGATTTCCGGATTGGACGGCTCGTCTTCCGGAAGCAGTATTGTCGATTACGATGAAAATTACGGTGATAGCGGCAATCACTACGTTTCCACGGATTTCGGAAACGAATCGACCACGGAGCACGGCAAGGATTCCACGGCATACGGCTATGGCGCGAATGCGAAGGGCGATAATTCCACCGCTATCGGTAAAGACGCCAAAGCGAATGCGGACGGATCGGTTGCAATCGGTGAGGGCTCTGTCGCCAATGATGCGAATGAAGTTTCTTTCGGAAATGAAACGACGAAGAGAAAGCTTACGAATGTCGCCGAAGGGACGGATCCCAGCGATGTCGCAACGTACGGACAGACGGTCGCGGCCGGCACGGTCAATCTTTCGAATACCAAAGCGGGCGATAAGAATCAGTCGAATGTCATTCGCAATGTCAACGGGGATGTCCTCGTGACGATCGAAAAAGGCGAAGTGGCGCAAGGAAATACCGGATTTACTTCGGGAGGCGATGTGTGGAATGCCATCGCAGCCAAGGATCAGGTCATCACGGCGGATAATGCGACGATCATGGCCAATGACGGAAAAACGAAATTGGCGACGATTGCCACGGCGGATGATCCGACGGATAAGAATACTCCGAGCAATTATTATGTGACGAAGAATTATGTCGATAATATCGTCGAGAATATTTCCGGCGGCAGCTCTATCGTCGATTACGATGAAAATTACGAAAAGAGCGGGGATCATTATCTCTCCACCGATTTCGGAAACGAAGACAATGTGGCGCACGGGAAGGATTCTACGGCATACGGCTACGGCGCGAATGCCAAGGGCGATGAATCGACGGCTATCGGGAAAGACGCTGTCGCGGAAGGCAAGGGATCTATCGCTATCGGGCAAGGCTCGATTGCCACGAAGGCGAATGAAGTTTCCTTCGGGAATGAAACCACGAAGAGAAAGCTCACGAATGTCGCCGAAGGCACGGTAAACAGCGATGTCGCGACCTACGGCCAGACGGTCCAAAAAGGCACGGTGAATTTCTCGAATACGACCGCAGGCGATGCCGCACAGTCGAATGTTATCAAAAATAATGAGGGCGATGTCCTCGTCACCGTCGAAAAGGGCGAGATTTCCAAAGAAAACACGGGTCTCACTTCCGGCGGCGATGTCTATGATGCCATCGCGCAGCACAATCAGACGCTGACTCTCAATAAAGACAATCAGTACAGCGCGACTTTGAAGGACGGCGCGAATAAGGATATCGCGACCATCACGCTCGATACGTCGAATTTGGGCGGCTCCGGCACCGAGCTTGCGACCGATCAGAAAGTTTCCTTCGATAATACGGACGGAAAAGACGGCAAAGATAAGACCAATGTCATCAAGGACAAAGAAGGAAATACGGTCGTCGAATTCGAGAAGGGTGAGGTCGAGGAAGGAAATACCGGCTTTGCGACGGGCGGCGATGTCTGGAATAACAGCATCAAGCCGACGGAAATCAATAAGAATCAGCGCGAAATCGAAAATAATGCGGGTGATACGCTTGTAACTTTCACGGAAGGCGCGGTTGCCAAGGATAACAAGGGCTTTGTCGCAGGTGAAGATGTGTATGCGGCCATCGCGGCGAAGAGCCAGACAATCGATAAGAGCAACAATAAGATTGTTTCCAATGACGGCACGACGCTGGCTACGATTAAGACGTATGATGCGACGAAGACGGAAAAAGAAAATAAAGATGCGTATGTGACGTACGGGGATATCCAAGATTCCGTCGATCATACGATTGCATCGGATCAGACGGTTTCCTTTGATAATACGAGGGAAGGTGCGACCGATCAGACGAATGTCATCCGCGGCGATAACGGCGATGTCCTCGTCACGATTCAAAAGGGCGAAGTCGCTAAGGGGGATACCGGTCTCGTCTCGGGCGGTGATGTCTACAATGCATCGGTTGCGAAGAATCAGATGATCTATGCGT
>CAVJQK010000081.1:0-6189 GCA_963651795.1 Erysipelotrichaceae bacterium
GCACAATGCCGAACGCGCCTCTGCACTTTGCACTCTGCACTTTGCACTCTGCACTCTGCACTTTTATTAAATATGCTATAATAATATGATACACAAAAAGAAAAAAGCGAAACAGGAGAAACGTATGAAAAAATATTTCACCGTCACCTACGGCTGCCAAATGAACGAATCCGACACCGAGCGCATCAATGGCGAACTGTCCGCCTTGGGATACACCGAAGCCGCCGCCATGGAAGACGCCGACATCATCATTTTGAATACCTGCAGCATCCGCCAAAACGCCGAAGAAAAAGTCTACGGCAAAATCGGCGAAATCGCGCAGATCAAAAGAAAAAATCCGAATCTCCTCGTCGGCATCATGGGATGCATGGCGCAGGAAAATAAAGGGAAACTCATCGCCCGCATGCCCATCATCGATTTCGTCCTGGGCCCGTATCACATCGGCGATCTCAAAGAGATCGTCATGGAGGAAACGGAAAAACGCGCGCACATTGTGCGCACCGAGCTCCGTCCCGAGCGCGTGAAAGACTACAGCGAGCTCAAAGCCTCCCGGAAAAGCAAAATTTTCGCCTGGGTCCCGATCATGCAGGGCTGCAATAAATTTTGCACCTATTGCATCGTCCCCTACGTCCGCGGCCGCCAGACGAGCCGCACCGTCGAAGACATTTGCGCAGAAGCTCGCGCCCTTGCCGCCGAAGGATACAAAGAAATCACCCTCCTGGGGCAGAACGTCAATTCCTACGGCCTCGATTTCAGAAACGGCACCGATTTTGCGACACTCATCCGCGCGCTGGACGACGTTTCCGGCATCGAACGCATTCGCTACATGACCTCCCACCCGCGCGACATGACATTCGACATGGTCGACGCGATGGCGGCGTCCCCGAAAGTCGCGCGCCACATGCACCTTCCCGTGCAGCACGGCGACAATGAAATTTTGAAACGCATGAACCGCGGCTACACAGTCGAGCATTTCAATGAACTCCTCGCGTACGCGCGCGAAAAAATGCCCGGCCTCGTCGTCACGACGGACATCATCACCGGGTTCCCCGGCGAGACGGAAAAAGCGCACGAAGCGACACTTCATCTTTTGGAAACGGCTCGCTTCGATTCCGCGTACACATTCATTTTCTCGCCGAGAACCGGCACACCCGCGGCGAAAATGGAAGACCAAATTCCCGAAGACATCAAGAAACGCCGTCTGCAGGATCTCATGGATATTCAAAACCGCGTTTCCCTCGAAATCAATAAAGAAATGGAAGGAAACGAGTACCCCGTCATCGCCGAAGGCCCCACCCGCCAAGACCCCGAAAACTGGTACGGCCGCACCTCCGGCAACAAAATGATCATCTTCAAAAAACCGGAGAAAATCCAAATAGGAGACACCCTCACCGTCAAAGTCACCCAAGCCCAGACATGGGTACTTAAGGGGGAAGTTGATGCGCTATGCGCGAAGCGTTGATGCGCTCAGGATGCGCTCCGCGCATATCGTGTTTTATGCCGGCGTAGCCGGCGAGCCGCCTGCGGCGCCGATTATAAAAAAATTGTCGCCGCAGGCGACACCTGAATCGCATCAACCCATCAACTCATCAACGCATCAACCCTCTCGTTCATGAATCCGAAAGTCAATCACCCCAAAAGGAGAGAAAAGAATATGGCCAAGACGCCTTTTATGGAACAATACCACGAGATCAAAGAACGCTGCCCCGACGCCATTCTTTTCTTTCGCCTGGGCGATTTCTACGAAATGTTTTACGAAGACGCCGAGACCGGCTCCCGCGAGCTGGAGCTCACATTGACTTCGCGCCGCGCCGGCGAAGACGAAAAAGCGCCGATGTGCGGCGTCCCGTTTCATTCCGCGGAAACCTACATTTACCGCCTCGTCCAAAAAGGATACCGCGTCGCCATCTGCGAGCAGCTCGAAGATCCGAAACTTGCCAAAGGCCTCGTGAAGCGCGACATCATCAAAATCATCACGCCCGGCACCATCCTTTTCGAAAACGCCATCGCCGACAAAGCGAATAATTACATCGCCTACATCCTCGAAAAAGGTAAAGAAATCGCGCTCATCCTCGCCGACATTTCCACCGGCGAATGCGGCTGGAGCCTCTGGGACGCGAAAAAAGAAGGCGACGGTTTCCTCGATATGCTGACCGTTCACGCCCCCGCCGAAGCGATTTTGACCGTTTCCGACGAGTGGTACACCAAAATCGAAAATTACGCGGCCTCCCGCCTGGGCGGCTGCCTGTTGGAGCGCCGCGGCGAAGACACCGAGACACCGTTTTCGCCCGTCGCTTCCGAAATCCGGGAGGAAACGGTGCGGCGCGCGCTCGCCGGCCTCGCAGGGTATCTCGCCGAAGTCATGCGCGGCGACACCGCGACCATCCGCACGCTTCGGCCCCTCCGCGAAGAACAGACGATGATTCTCTCCGAGGAAACGCTGCGCAATCTCGAAATTACCCGGAACATGTGGGACGGCGGCCGTCGCGGCACGCTTTTGGAAATTCTCGACCACACCTCGACCCCGATGGGCGCGCGGATGCTGCGTCGCTGGTTGGAGCGGCCGCTCACGGACATTAACGCCATCACCCTCCGCCAGGACGCCGTCGAAGAACTCACCTGCCACACGACCGAGCTCACCCGTCTCGAAAAATTACTCTCCGGCATTTTCGATTTTGAACGCATTTTGACGCGCATCGAAGCGAATACCACCTCGCCGAAAGATCTCCTCGCGCTGAAAGCCTCGCTCGCCGCCATTCCGGACATCAAAAATTTGCTCGCCGGCGCCTCCTCGCTCCTCATCAAAAAACGCAATTCCGACATCCGTCCTCACGAAACCGTGCTGGACCTTTTGTCGCGCGCCATGAATGAAGAAGGCACCGGAAACATCCGCGACGGCCACTACATCAAAGCCGGTTTCAACAAAGAACTCGACGAACTTCGCGAGATTGCCGAAAACAGCCGCCGCTACATCGCCGACCTCGAAGAAGAAGAAAAAGAAAAGACCGGCATCAAGCTGAAAATCGGTTTCAATAATGTCTTCGGCTATTATTTTGAAATTTCCCATGCGAATAAAATTCCCGTGCCGGATTATTACGTGAGGAAACAGACGCTCGCGAATGCCGAGCGATACATCACGCCCAAGCTGAAAGAATTTGAAATTAAAACGCTCTCCGCCAAAGAAAAGACCGAGCAGCTCGAGCTTCGCCTCTATCAGGACATCAAAGCGGAAATCCGCCCTCTCATCGCCGATATGGAAAAAACGGCGCGCGCGATAGGGGAGATCGATACCTTGGCGGGCCTGGCGCGGGCGGCGGTGAAAGAGCGTTTCGCACGGCCGAAAATGTCCCACGAAGAAGGCATTCGCATCACCGAAGGGCGCCATCCCATGATTGCCAAAGCCCTCAAAAAAGAAGTATTCGTCCCGAATGACACGGCTCTTTCCCATGCCGATTCGGAAATTCAAATCATCACCGGGCCGAATATGGCCGGGAAATCCACCTACATGCGCCAAGTCGCCGTTCTCGTCATTCTCGCGCAGACAGGCAGTTTCATCCCCGCCAAAGCCGCGGAGATCCATCCCGTCGACCGCATTTTTACCCGCATCGGCGCGACCGACGACATTTTAAACGGCCAGAGCACATTCATGGTCGAAATGCGCGAAGTGTCCGGCATACTCCGCGCCGCGACGAAAAATTCCCTCATTTTGATGGACGAAATCGGCCGTGGCACCAGCACGTATGACGGCATGAGCATCGCGCGCGCCGTCGTCGAATACCTCGATAAAAAAATTCACGCCTACACCCTTTTCGCGACGCATTATCACGAGCTCGCCGACCTCGAAGCCGCGAGCCCCCATATCAAAAATTTCACCGTCACCGTGAAAGAAAGAGGGAAGGACATCACATTCCTCCGCCGCATCGTGCCCGGATCCGCCGATAAAAGCTACGGCATCCACGTCGCGCGCCTGGCCGGCCTTCCCGAATCCCTCCTCACGCGCGCCGAAGACATTTTGGACGGATTGGAAACGAAAGGCGATGCGCCCGTTTCCGTTTCCCAAAATTCCGCCCCCGCCGTATCCGCCGGCGATTTATTCGCGGACCCCATCATTGAAGAATTAAGGAAACTCGATCCGCTCGCGTTGACGCCGATCGAAGCCATGAATACCCTGTACCGACTCAGCCGTGAAGCAAAGGAGACCCACTGATGCCGACCATTCATATTTTAGACGAAATCACCGCGAACCAAATCGCGGCCGGCGAAGTCGTCGAGCGCCCGATGAACGCCATTAAAGAGCTCGTCGAAAATGCCATCGACGCCGGCGCCCGCGAAATCGAAATCGAAATCGAAGGCGGCGGCAGCACCCTCATCCGCGTCATCGACGACGGCTGCGGCATGAGCCCCGAAGATGCGGCCCTCTCCGTCGTCCGCCACGCCACGAGCAAAATCCGGAGCGTCGACCAGATTTACCACATCGCCTCCCTCGGATTCCGCGGCGAAGCGCTCGCCAGTATCGCGGGCGTTTCCAAAATGACATTGACCACCCGCACGAAAGACGCCGAAAGCGCGACCGTGATTGAAATCGAAGGCGGAAAAACCGTCTCCGAGACCGCCGCGGGAGCCCCCGTCGGCACCTCAATCGAAATCCGCGATCTTTTTTACAACGTCCCCGCGCGGAAGAAATTTTTGAAAACGGAGCGCACCGAAGCCGGTCGCATCACCCAAATGATCGGAAAAATCGCGATGGCGAATCCCGACATTTCCATGCGCCTCATTCACAACGGTCGCATCACCGTTGAAACGCCCGGGAACGGACGCCTCATGGACGTTTTGACATCGCTTTACGGTGTCGAAGTTGCCGGCGAAATGCTCGAAACGAAAGACGAAACGGATTCCATGACCGTCGAAGGCCTCATTTCCAAGCCCTCGCTCTTGAAATCGAGCCGCGACCGCCAGACCATCATCGTGAACCGTCGCGTCGTCGAAAATGCGACCGTTTCCAAAGCCGTCGACAACGCCTACCATTCGCTCCTGCCGCGAAACGGCTATCCCGTGATTTGCCTGCACATTCACACCGCGCCCGAATCGATCGACATCAACGTCCATCCGCAAAAGCGCGAAATCAAATTCGAAGACGAGCAAGCCGTTTTCCGCCTCGTCTACCACGCCGTCCTCCGCACGCTCACGACGCAAAACGCGCCCGAGCACATCGCAACCTCGATGATCGGTGCCAAACCGAAAGAAAATTTGGAAACGGGGGAGAAGCCCTCGATTGCGACCGCGTGGAGCGCGCCGGCTGCGCCCGTTTCCGAAAAAGAAGAAACGGCGGCGGAAACCGTGGCGGCCGTTTCCTACGGGACCAATCAAAGCGCGCAGCCGTGGGGAAGCGGCGCCAAGCGCACGCAAGTTTCCTATAATCCGACAATTTCCGAAGCCGACCTTCACACGAAAGAAAGCCTTTTCCCCGAATGGGCGCGCCCGACCCAGACGCCCCTTTTCGAGACCAAAATCGATGAGACGACCGAAGAACCCGTCGTCCCGCTCGGCCAAATCGCCGATTGCTTCATCGTGTGCACGCACGGCAAAGATTTATTTTTAATTGACCAGCACGCCGCCCACGAGCGCATTCGCTACGACCGGTTCGCCGAAAGCGCCGAAGGCATCCCCGTGCAGGAAAATCTCATCCCGTACCTCGTCCGCATCGACGCCGAAGACATGGCGCTCCTCCTCGAAAATGAGGAAACGCTGCGCCGCCTCGGCCTCACTGTCGAACAGGCCGGCCCCGACGTCATCCGCATCACCGGTACGCCCGAAGATTTGAATGAAACGGACACCGAACGCGCGATCCGCGAAATCATCATCGCCCTTCACGCCAAAGACGTCCCCTCTCCGGAAACCCTCCGCCACCGCATGATGGCCTACGCCGCCTGCCGCGGCGCCATCAAAAAAGGCGACCCCCTGAACATCCGCCAAATGCGCGAACTCATCCACGACCTCTTTGAGACCACCCGCCCCTTCGTCTGCCCCCACGGCAGACCGACTATAGTGCGGTTTACGCCGGAAGAATTGGGAAGACTGTTTAACAGAACATGATACCGATATCTTGCCTCCCCTGAAAGGGGAGGGGGATCGCGAAGCGGTGGAGGGGTCAGGCACGAACGCCTCTGTCTTATAGGGGACAGACCCCTA
>CAVJQK010000082.1:0-6167 GCA_963651795.1 Erysipelotrichaceae bacterium
ATTATGTACAGGGCGTGCTGAAGGACGGGACGAAATTCGATTCGTATATCCCGGACAACGATACGACGGTGCTGCCCGCATTGAATAACCATCAGGTGACGATTGCGGCGCGTCCGCCGGAAGAACCTTCCTGGTGGATGAATTTGCTCTCTTCCATTTTGCCGATTTTGATTTTGATCGGCGTCTGGTTCTGGATGATGGATAAGGCCCAGGGCGGCGGCGGCCGTGTGATGAATTTCGGCAAGTCCCGCGCCAGAATGACGGAGGAAGGGCAAGTCGATGTGACATTTGCCGATGTCGCGGGCGAAGACGAAGCGAAGGAAGAATTGGTCGAAGTGGTCGATTTCCTGCGCGATGTCGAAAAATATACGGCGGTCGGCGCCAAGATACCGAAAGGGATTCTTCTCGTCGGGCCTCCCGGCACGGGCAAAACGCTTCTGGCCAAAGCGGTCGCGGGCGAAGCCAAAGTGCCGTTCTTCTCGATTTCCGGTTCCGATTTCGTCGAAATGTTTGTCGGCGTCGGCGCATCGCGTGTGCGTGATCTCTTTAACCAGGCGAAAAAGAATGCGCCCTGTATCGTTTTCATTGATGAAATCGATGCCGTCGGTCGCCAGCGCGGCGCAGGCTTGGGCGGCGGTCACGACGAACGTGAGCAGACGCTGAATCAGCTCCTCGTCGAAATGGACGGCTTCGGTGCCAATGAAGGAATTATCACACTCGCGGCGACAAATCGTCCGGATATTTTGGATCCGGCGCTGCTTCGCCCGGGACGTTTCGATCGCCGCGTGACGGTGGGTCGCCCGGATTTGGCCGGTCGTATCGCCATTCTGAAAGTTCATTCGAAAAATAAACCGCTCGATGACGATGTCAATTTGGAAACGATTGCCAAAAAGACGCCGGGATTTACGGGCGCCGAACTTGCCAATTTGCTGAATGAAGCGGCACTCTTGGCGGCGCGCGCGGATCGTAAGAAAATCACCATGCAGGATTTGGAAGAAGCGAGCGAAAAAGTATGCTACGGGCCGGAACGCCGCAGCCATAAAGTCAGCGAAGAAGAGCGGAAAATCACCGCTTTCCACGAATCGGGCCACGCCATCATGGCGACCGTCCTGAAAGATGCGGATCCCGTTCATAAAGTCACGATTATTCCGCGCGGACAGGCCGGCGGCTACACGATGATGCTCCCGCAGGAAGAACGTTCCTTTATCACGAAATCCAGACTCTTGGCACAGCTTCGCGTCGCTTTGGGCGGGCGCTGCGCCGAGCAGATTGTTTTCAATGAAATTTCCAGCGGTGCCTCCGGCGATTTGCAGCAAGTGACGGCCATCCTCCGTAAAATGATTATGGAATGGGGGATGAGTGAACGCCTGGGACCGATGATTTTCGGCGAGCACCAAGAGCAGATTTTCCTCGGAAAGCAGCTCGGCAGCGAGCGTAATTACGGCGAAAACGTCGCGACCGTTATCGATGAGGAAATGCACAAATACCTGTCGGAAGCCTATGAAGATACGCTCCGCATTCTGACGGAACAGAGCGAAGTGCTCTACGCGATGGCCAATGCGCTCCTCGAAGTGGAAACCATCGACAGAGAGCAGGTCAGAAACCTCTTCCTCTATCATTCCATTCACGCGCCGGTCGATGCGCCGCAGCAGGAAACGGCCGCCGAAGAGCCGCCCGTGGAAACATTTTCCGTCCCGACATCCGAAGCATAATTTTCGGAAACAAAAATCAACTCCGTTTTTCGATGCGAAGAGCGGAGTTTTTTGTTTCGTTTCCGACGGAAAAGCGGAGAATATGGTATAATATACAGCAAAAATCAATTTCATTTTTCACCGGAGGTCTTTATGTCTGAGAATCAAAAATTTTATATCACTACGCCGATTTATTATCCGAGTGCGAAATTGCATATCGGGCATACGTATTGCACGACGATTGCAGACAGCCAGGCGCGTTACCATCGCCTGAAGGGCGACGATGTCTTTTTCCTGACGGGGTCCGATGAGCACGGGCAAAAGATTGAGGAAAAAGCGAAAGAAGCGGGCGGGACGCCGATTGAATATACGGATCAGATCGTCGGGATGTTCCGGGAACTTTGGCGCGAGCTCAATATTTCCAATGACGATTTCATCCGTACGACGGAGGAGCGTCATCGCGTCGTCGTACAGGATTTATTCCAAAAAGCGTTTGATAAGGGCGATATTTACAAGGGTATGTACGAAGGTTGGTATTGCGTGCCTTGCGAATCGTTCTGGCCGGAAAATAAATTGGATGAAAATCATCTTTGCCCCGATTGCGGGCGGCCGCTCACGCGTGTCAGCGAGGAAGCGTATTTCTTTAAAATGTCCAATTATGCGGATCGCTGGCTGCAATACGTGGAAGAACATCCGGAATTCATTCAGCCGGAATCGCGCCGCAATGAAATGATTCAATTCGTGAAGAGCGGGCTCGAAGATTTGTGTGTCTCGCGCACGAGTTTCTCCTGGGGGATTCAGGTGCCGTTTGATACGAAGCACGTCGTGTACGTGTGGTTTGATGCGCTGGTGAATTACCTGACGGCGGCGGGCATTAAAGACGATCCGGAAAAATTTGCGAAATTTTGGCCGGCGGATGTGCATTTGGTCGGAAAGGAAATCGTTCGTTTCCATACGATTATTTGGCCGATTATGCTGATGAGCCTTGATATTCCGCTTCCGAAAATGGTGTACGGGCACGGCTGGCTCATTGTGGACGGCGAAAAAATGTCCAAATCGAAGGGCAATGTCGTGGATCCGATTCCGCTTTTGCGGGAATTCGGGTCGGACGCGATTCGTTATTATCTTTTGAATGATATACAGCTTGGGCAGGACGGAAATTTCAGCCGCGATCGCCTGATTGCGCGCATCAATTCGGATTTGTCCAATGATTTGGGAAACTTGCTTTATCGCACGCTTTCCATGGTCGAAAAATATCGCGCGGGCGTCGTGACAAAGGGTGATGTTTCCTGTGATGAGGCGGTTGCCGAAGCGTCGAAGCTCGTGGAAGAGAATGCGAAAGAGGCAGTGGAGGCGCTCTCCGCCGGTATGGAAGCGTGGAAAATCAATGACGCACTCCGCGGCGTGTGGACATTTGTGCGCTCGCTCAATAAATACATCGATGTGACGGCGCCTTGGACGCTTGCGAAAGACGAAGCGAAAGCGCCGGCACTGGATGCCGTGCTCTATCACCTTTGCGAAGGGCTCCGCATCACGGCGCTTCTGGTATCGCCGGTGATTCCGATTGCGGCGGAAAAGATTTGGAATCAGCTGGGACTCTCCGATTTTGCGGCGGCGCGCCTTGCCGATGCGGCGTGGGGTGGACTGGCCGATGGGGCGAAGATTCAAAAAGGCGATCCGATTTTCCCGCGCTTCGAGACGGATGAGGAAAAGGCGGCCAAAGCCGAAAAAGCAGCCAAAAAAGCGGCGAAGAAAGGGAAATAAATGAAACTTTTCGATACGCATGCACATGTCTACGACAAAGCGTTTGCCAATGATCGGGACAGTATGATGGAAGGCGTGTGGCAGGTGTGCGATTACGTCGTCTGCCCGGCCGAAGATTTGGAGACGAGCCGCGCCGCCCTTGCCATGGCAAAGAAATATCCGCATATGTACGCGGCGGCCGGCATTCATCCGCAGCTCACGAACAAAGCGACGGATGAGGAACTCGCGGCTATTTGCGATTTGGCAAAGACGGAAGATAAAATCGTCGCCATCGGAGAAATCGGGCTGGATTATTACTATTTATACAGTGAAATCGAAACGCAGAAAGTGTGGTTCGCGCGCCAGATAGAAATGGCAAAAGAGCTGGATTTACCGATTATCATTCACGACAGGGACGCGCACGGCGATGTGCTTTCGATTTTGCAAGAATATAAAGGGGATGCGCTTCGCGGGATTCTCCATTGCTACAGCGGCAGTCTCGAAATGGCGAAAGAGCTCATTAAGCTCGGTTTCTATATTTCCTTTGCCGGCCCTCTCGTATTTCCGAAAAGTACGAAGCTCAAAGAAATCGCAAAAGTTTTGCCGCTTTCCAAAATGTTGGTGGAAACGGACAGCCCGTATCTGACGCCGCCGCCTTTCCGCGGACGCCGGAACGATCCGTCGAAAGTGCAATATGTGGCCGAGGAAATCGCGCGCTTAAAGGAAATCCCGGTCGAGGAGGTCATTTGTGCGACGCGTCAAAATGCATTGGACATTTATCAATTGAAATAAGGCCGGAAAAGGCTTGAAGGGCTTGAAGGGCTTGAAAGGCTTGAAAGGCTTGAAAGGCTTGAAAGGCTTGAAAGGCTTGAAAGGCTTGAAAGGCTTGAAAGGCTTGAAAGGCTTGAAAGGATAGGGAAGCGGTTCGTGAAAATAGGTGAAATAATGAAACGGAAGATATATGGGAAATCGGCGCTCGCGTTGGCAATTTGCTTATCGGGGGCACTTACGGCCGCGGCCGCGGAATTTCTTCCCGTTTCCGAAGTGGAAGAAGGTATGCACGGGTATGCGAAAACGGTCGTGCACGGGCGGGACATTTCGACATTTGACGTCGACGTCCTGGGCGTCATGAAAAATAAGGGCGCGACGGGCGGCGATTTGGTTTTGGTCAAAGTGTCCGGGCCCGTCATTGATGAGACGCGCGGGATTGCGCAGGGCATGAGCGGCAGCCCCGTCTACATCGACGGGAAATTACTCGGCGCCATTGCCTACGGTTTCCCGAATTCGGAAGGGCGCATCGGAATGGTGACACCGATTTCCGATATGCTGAAACTTTGGACGACGGACGATCAATATCGTTCCGGTTTCATGCCGAATCCGTCCTCGGATTTGATTCCGCTGGAAACGCCGCTCATGGCGTCCGGTTATTCGTCGGATGCGATGGAATACCTTTCGAAAAAAATGGGCGAATTCAATATGGTGCCGTATGCGGCGGCCGTGACGAACGGGGATGATGTCGCGCATCCTTTGGAAGAAGGGAGCGCCGTGTCCGCCTCTTTCGTGACGGGCGATTTGAAATTGGGTGCCATCGGGACCGTGACCTATGTCGATGAAAATCGGATGGTCGCTTTCGGGCATCCTTTCATGAGCCGCGGGCCGAGTTCGTATTTTATGGGAAACTCGTATATTTTCGCAGTGATTCCGTCTTCCGTTATTCCTTTCAAATTGGGATCCATCGGAGCGGACATCGGCATCATCGACCAGGATCGCGGCGCCGGTATCAGCGGGTTCGGCGGGAAACTGCCGGAATTCACCGCGCTTCATGTCACGGCCGATGACAGCGACCGCGGCAGCAGTAAAAATATCAATGTGCGCATGGTGCGCGATGAAGCGCTCCTTCCGTCTTTGGCGGCGACCTCCGCGTACAGCGCCGTGAGCAATATCATCGACAGAAGAGGGGAGGGCACCGTTTCCCTCACGTATACGTTATATCCCGTCAATCTCAAGCAGCCGACATTTACGAGAAGCAATATGTATTGGTCGCGCACGGATGTCTCGGAGCGGAGCGTCGATGAAATTTACAATGTCGTGAAAATTCTGGAGCAGAATCGTTTTGAAGCGTATCCGCTGCGGCAGATTAAAGTCGACATGAAAGTGACGCGCGAGCGCAAGACAGCGCAAATTTTGGACGCGACGGCGACTCCGATGATCGTTTCCCCCGGTGATGAAATTTTCATCCGCGTGCGCGTCGCGCCCTTCCGCGGGGAAATTTTCACGAAACCGATTGTCTTCAAAGTGCCGAAAGACCAAGCGTACGGCGATATGATTCTCGAAATTCGCGGCGGCGGCATCATGCCGCTTCCGTATCTGATTCGTCGGCAGAAATACAATCTGACGAATGAAATCCTGGAGCGTCTCCGCACGTACAAAGATTTCAAAGATTTGCACGGGAAATTGCAAAAGGAAGAAAGAAACAATCAGATTGTCGCGGAAATTCTCGATCCGGAAGTCAGCGCCATCTCCAAGGAAGAAGAGGGTGATTCGGATGTGAAAATTCAAAATCGGGAGAAACCGAAGAAACCGGAATATCTCAAAGATAAATCCGGCGATAAAAAAGACGAAGATCCCGATGTCACGGCGCAGGTCGCCGTCGATACGGAATACGTCATTTACGGCGATTGTCAATTCAATTTCAAAGTCATGTCTCCGGAGAAACGCGATGAGGAACTTCGG
>CAVJQK010000083.1:0-6116 GCA_963651795.1 Erysipelotrichaceae bacterium
AGTGCAAAGTGCAAAGTGCAAAGTGCAAAGTGCAAAGTGCAAAGTGCAAAGTGCATAGAAAAATAGGTAAACAAAAAGACTGTGACGTTTTGGGTCACAGTCTTTTTTGTTGCTTATCAGATGGTATTTTGGGAGCCGAGGACGGCGATGATTTTGTGTTTTACCATTTCGCGGACGGCGTTTCTGCCGGCTTTGAGATAGGAGCGCGGATCGAAGTTTCCGGGGTTCTTCACGAGAGATTCGCGGATGGCGCCTGTCATCGCAAGGCGGATATCCGTGTCAATATTGATTTTGCACACGGCCATCTGCGCCGCGCGGCGGAGCATGTCTTCCGGCACGCCTTTGGCGCCCAGGACTTCGCCGCCGTAATCATTGCACTGTTTCACAAATTCCTGAATGACGGTGGAAGCACCGTGGAGGACAATCGGATAATTCGGGAGAAGTTTCCCGACTTTTTCGAGGCGTTCGTAATCGAGATAGGGATCGCCTTTGTATTTATAAGCGCCGTGGCTTGTGCCGATGGCAATCGCCAAAGAATCGCAGCCGGTCTTTGCGACGAATTCCGCCGCTTCTTCCGGATCGGTGAAGAGCGCATCTTTGGAAGCGACGCTCACATTGTCTTCCACACCGGCCAAGCGTCCGATTTCCGCTTCGACGACGACGCCGTGCGCATGCGCGTATTCGACGACTTGTTTCGTCAGGCGTACATTTTCTTCCCAATCATGTTTGGAGCCGTCGATCATGACGGATGTGAAACCGCCGTCGATGCATTCTTTGGCGATTTCAAATGTGGAACCGTGATCCAAATGGAGCGCGACCGGAATATCCGGATATTGTTCCACGGCGATTTTTACGAGGCCGACGATGTAATTCTGTCCCGCAAATGTACGCGCGCCTTCCGAGGCCTGCAAAATAACGGGGGAGCGGGTTTCGGCCGCCGCCTCCATGATTCCCTGAATGATTTCCATATTGTTCACATTGAAAGCGCCGATGGCGTAATGGCCTTCGTATGCTTTTTTGAACATGTCCTGTGTTCCGACGAGCGGCATATGAATCCTTCCTTTCGTTTTGAAAATTTTATGAGATTTTATGACTTTCCGTGATTTCATTATACAAAAATGCGAAAATTTTTTCCAGTACGGAAACGAAAAATCGGAAAAGTTTTTTGAGAAGAATTTTCAATTTCGGAAACGGATTTTCGCAAATTTTTAATTTTTTAATACTATATCTTTCAATTGCGGTCATTTTACGCTATAATATTTGAGTTATCATTTAAAAGGGTCAATAGTAGGAGGAACAAAGATGTTCAAAACGTTTTCCATGGAATGGGCCGGCAGAATGCTTACGATTGAGACCGGCAAAATGGCCAAGCAGGCTTCGGGCGCGGTGCTCGTCCGCTTCGGCGACACGGTGGTGCTCGTCACGTCGACGGCCAGCAAAACGGCGCGCGAGGGGATGGATTTCTTCCCGCTCACGGTCGATTACGAAGAAAAAATGTATGCCGTCGGCAAAATGCCGGGCGGATTTTTGAGAAGAGAAGGGCGCCCGGGCAATACCGCGATTCTGAATGCGCGTCTTATCGATCGCCCGATTCGTCCTCTTTTCGATAAACGCATGCGCAATGATATCCACGTGATGGCGACGGTGCTTTCCGTCGATTACGACAATGCGCCGGAACTTTGCGGCATGCTGGGGGCGTCCGCGTCTCTTGCGATTTCCGACATTCCGTGGGACGGCCCGATTGCCGGCGTCCGCGTGGGCTGCGTGGACGGAGAATTCGTCGCCATGCCGACGCAGGAACAGCTCGAAAAATCCACGATGAATATTACGGTCGCAGGTTCGGAAACGGCGATTCTCATGGTCGAAGGCGGCGCTTCCGAAGCACCGGAAGAACAGGTGTTGGACGCCATCATGTTCGCTCATGAAGAAATTAAGAAACTGGTCGAATTCCAGAAGAAAATCATCGCGGAAGTCGGGAAACCGAAGCGCGAAATCGTATTTCCGGAAATTCCGGCCGAAATCGAAGAAGCCATTCACGCATATGCGGCCGAACCGCTCAAAAAAGCGATTTTCGATCCCGATAAAGTGACGCGCGAAGCGCATATGGAAGAAGTGAAGCAGGAAGCTCTCGCTCATTTCAAAGAAATTTATCCCGACAATGTCTCCGATGTGGCGGCATGCCTGGATCACCTGACGAAAGAAATCGTCCGCAAAATGATTTCCGTCGATAAAATTCGTCCCGACGGTCGCGCATTGGATGAAATCCGTCCCATTTCCTGCGAAGTGGGCGTTCTCCCTCGCACGCATGGTTCGGCCCTTTTCACCCGCGGTCAGACGCAGGCACTCTCTGTCGTGACGCTTGCACCGATGTCGGAAACGCAGATTATCGACGATCTTACGCCCGTCACCGAAAAACGCTATCTCCATCAGTATAATTTCCCGTCATATTCCGTCGGGGAAACAAAGAGCTCGAGAGGCCCGGGACGCCGCGAAATCGGCCACGGGGCTCTGGCGGAACGCGCACTCCTTCCGGTGCTTCCCTCCGTCGAAGAATTTCCGTACGCCATGCGCGTCGTTTCCGAAATTTTGGAATCGAACGGCTCCTCTTCCCAGGCATCCGTCTGCGGCAGCACGATGTCCCTCATGAATGCGGGCGTGCCGATTAAAGCACCGGTCGCCGGGATTGCGATGGGTCTTGTCAGCGACGGCGAACATTTCACGATTCTGACGGATATCCAGGGCATGGAAGATGCGCTGGGCGATATGGACTTCAAAGTGGCCGGCACCGCAAAAGGCGTGACCGCCATTCAGATGGATATCAAAATTCACGGATTGTCGCGCGAAATTCTTCTGGCGGCACTGCAGCAGGCACGCCAAGGCCGTCTCTTCATTTTGGACAAAATGGCCGCTTGCATCGATAAACCGGCCGAACATCTTTCCAAATACGCGCCGAAAATTATCACGCTCACCATTCCGGTCGATAAGATTCGCGACGTCATCGGGACGGGCGGAAAAGTCATCAATAAAATCATTGCGGAAACGGGCGTCAAGATGGACGTTGAAGAAGACGGCCGCATTTACATCGCCTGCGAAGACGAAGCCAATGCACAGCGTGCGAAAGAATGGGTGGAACGCCTGACGAAAGATGTCGTCGTCGGCGAAAAATACCTCGGCAAAGTCACGCGTCTCATGAAATTCGGCGCATTCGTCGAAGTGCTGCCCGGCAAAGAAGGGCTCGTTCACGTTTCCCAGCTCGCGCTCCAGCGTGTGGAAAAACCGGAAGACGTCGTGCATGAAGGCGACGAAATTATGGTCAAAGTCACGGAAATCGATGAAAAAGGCCGTATCAATCTCTCCCGTAAAGCGCTTCTTTTGGAGAAAAAATAATGAAAGTACGCGGATTTGAAATTGTTTCCGCTTGGGCGGATCAAAATATTCGCCTGCCGGAACGCAAAACGGCGCAGAGTGCCGGCTACGATATCGAAGCGGCGGCAAGTGCGACGCTCCTTCCTGGAAAAGTCACGATTGTGCCGACCGGGCTCAAAGCGTATATGCAAAGCGATGAATATTTGGCGCTCTTTGTCCGCTCCGGCACCGCGATCAAGCGCTGCCTCATGCTGGTGAACGGCACCGGTATCATCGATGCGGATTATTACAACAACGCCGATAACGAAGGTCACATCATGGTCGCGCTCTACAATACGACAGATGCGCCCGTTTCCATCGAAAAAGGCGACCGCGTCGCGCAGGGCATTTTCCTGAAATATCTCACCGTCGACGATGACGCGGCAAGCGGCGTACGGATCGGCGGCGTCGGGAGCACGGGCGTCAAATGAGCATCGAAAAAGAAAAGCTCGTGAAACGCACGCCCGTTTTCGAAGGGCGGCTCCTTCATATTTACAATGACGATGTGGAAATCGGCGGAAACATGTCCTGGCGCGAGGTCGTGCTTCACCCGGGTGCGTCCGCCGTCATTCCCGTCACAAAAGAGGGCGATATTCTTTTCGTCCGCCAATATCGCTATGCGGTGGAGCATGTCCTTCTGGAAATTCCGGCCGGGAAACTCGACGCCGGCGAAAATCCGGATGTGTGTGCGGAAAGAGAGCTCACGGAAGAAACGGGATGCATCGCGGGGAAAATGACGAAACTCGGCGCGATTTTCACGACGCCCGGTTTCTGTAATGAAACGATTCACATTTATTTGGCCGAAGAGCTCACGAAGGGAGAGCAGCATTTGGACGACGACGAATTTTTGGACGTCGTGCGGGTTCCCGTTTCCGAAGCCTACGACATGATTGCGCGGGGCGAGATTTGCGATGCGAAGACGCTTGCCGCATTTGCCATGGCGGCCGATCGTCTGAAGCGGTGACGGCAAAAAGTTTCTTAAATTTTCCGCACTGAGAACGAGTCATTCGGAAATGTCAAGACTTGTAGATTTGCGGCATCTCTGCTACAATGCAAACATAAAGCCCTGCTGTGCACGTGCAGCTTTCTAATTTTGAACCAACACCCTTACATAGGGAATCCGAGCCGGGGCCCGTAGCGCATGCTTCTTCGGAAGAGCGGCGAAAGACTTCGGGAAGAATCCCACCTGCATTTATGCAGTCTCAAAATAAAGCAATTACGACATGGTGGGGATTTCAAAAATATCCGTCGGACACTTCGTTCGGCGGTTTTTTGATGAAAATTTTTCCGAAGAGGATGAAAATTATGCCCGCGAATCCCGTTTCGGAAATATTTTTCTTGAGTATTTACGCCGGATACGATAAAATAATAAAATGCACGGGAAAGAGGTGAATGTTTTTGATCGGACAGGAAGAAATCGCGCGGTTTCTCTCTTCCCAAGGCGTGGATGCGCTGTGGGTGCAAAAAGATGAAAATTGCCGATATATCGGCGGTTTCACCGGATCGGACAGTTTCCTTTTTTTGACGCCCGGCGAAAATTATCTTTTGACGGACAGCCGGTACACGGCGCAGGCCGAAAAGGAAGCGACGGGATTTCACGTCATCGATTACGCGGGGAAACTCGCGGCGAAGGCGGGCGAGCTTTGCCGAAAGCATCACGTGAAAAAATTCGGCATCGAGCCCGTGATGTCGTATAAAATGTATCTGGCGCTTCACGAGGAAATACCGGACGCGGAATTTATATTTTGCGAAACGGATACGCTTCGGCAGATTAAATCGGAAGCCGAAATTGCGTGTATCGCGGAAGCATGCCGAATTTCGGATGAAGGTTTCCGAAACATCATTCCTCTCATTTCCGAAGGGCGCACGGAGGCCGAACTTCGCTGCGCGCTGGAATGTGCGATGATGGAAGCGGGCTCCGAAGGAAAATCGTTCGATACGATTGTGGCTTCGGGCGAGAACGGTGCCTATCCCCATGCGACGGTCACGGATAAAACGATTGCGAAAGGCGAGATGGTGACATTCGATTTCGGTGCCGTTTATAAAGGGTATCATTCCGATATCACGCGGACGGTCGCCGTGGGAGAATTGGACGCGCGGAAACGTTTCCTCTGGCAGAGCGTGTACGATTGCGTGGCGCATGTGGAAGCGCGGCTCAAAGAGGGCATGACGGGATGCGAGGCGGATCGCCTGGCGCGCGCGTTTTTGAAAGAAAAAAATTTGGATATGTATTTCGGTCATGCATTGGGACACAGTGTGGGACTTGAAATTCATGAAACGCCGGTATTGGCCGAGCGTGAAAAGACTGTCTTGAAGAGCGGGACGGTCATCACGGTGGAGCCCGGCGTATACATTCCGGGGACGGGCGGCGTCCGCATCGAGGACACGACGGTCATCCGGAAAGACGGAATTTCGATTTTGACGAAGTTTCCCAAAGAATTGCTTTGTTTGTGAGTAGGAGGAAGAGAACATGATTTCCAGTAATGATTTCCGTCCGGGCGTGACGGTCGAATTGGACGGCCAGGTTTGGCAGGTTGTCGAATTTCAGCATGTAAAACCGGGCAAAGGCGCCGCTTTCGTTCGCACGAAGATGAAAAATCTGCAGACGGGCTCCGTGATTGAGCGTACGTTCAATGCGGGCGTCAAAGTACCGAAGGCACAGGTCGAAAGAAAGCCGATGCAATATCTTTATAATGATGACGGCTCCTCTT
>CAVJQK010000084.1:0-6086 GCA_963651795.1 Erysipelotrichaceae bacterium
TCTCACAGTCTGACGTCTCGCGCACAAATGTCGCACAAAACTGCGCGCGCCTCTTCCCTCTTCCCTCTTCACTCTTTCCCCTTCACTCTTCCCTCAGAACTTATAGCTATACGACACCAAATAATTGAACGGGCTCGCGTAGTATTCACTCGAGCTGTGGCTGATGATGTCGCGGCGGGAGAGGAGATTGTCGACGGAGAGCGTGATATCGCTTTCGGCATTCGGCGAATATTTGGCCGTAAAGCCGGTGAGGAGATACGGTTTCTGCGAATAGGAATGCGCGTCGGACGGGCACATGACGCGGTCGGCGAGATAGGTGAAATTGATCGCCGTACTCCATTTTCCTTTTTCATAGCCGAGGCCGCCCGTCACGACCCAGCGGCCGAGGGAGCGATCCCAATAATCTTTGACGGACGATTTTTCGGTGAGTTGGATAGATTTCGGATCTTGGTATGTGATGCCCAGATGCCATGTGAAGCCGCTCTTCGGTTTCCCGCGGACGGAAAATTCGATGCCGCGGTTTTTGAAATTTTCATTGAGGGTGTAATACAGATTGTCCTTTTGCGAGAAGGAAATATTATCCTTGATTCTTTCGGAGAAGAGCGCGAGCTTGTATTGGCGGGATTTCGTTTCCTTTTTCCAGCCGATTTCGTAATGCGTGCCCTTTTGCGGTTTCAAATCCGGATTGCCGACGATGTACGTCGAATCGGAAATGCCGACGTGCGAATACATTTGCGAAAGCGTCGGCAGCACGAAGGATTGGCCGGCGGACACGTAGAAACTTTCGTTTTCGGAAATTTTGTGCAAATATTGCGCCTGCCCGCTGAGATTGTGAAAATTTTCGTCCGCGCCGCTCGTCCGGGTCCAGCGAAGGCCGGCGGAGAGAATATCTTTTTGCGTCAGTTTCCCTTCCCAGGATCCGAAGAGGGAAAGGACATTTCTGCCGAGATCGACCGCTCCGCTCTTGTACATTTCGCGGATGAGGGAGCCGCCCAAAAGGAAGGTGTGGCGTTCGGATGTATTCCACACTTTTTGGATGTCGAAACCGTACGTGCGATTCGTTTCCGAAGAGGTCTTCACCGAAGGCGTCGCATTTTTCTTGCCGGAGGATGAGTAATAATCCAAACCGTCGGAGGAAAGCGTGTCCCGATTGAAGAAGACGTGGCCGGAAAGTCCGGACAGATCCCGGAAATTGAATTGCGCGAAATCTTTGGTTTTATCGTAGGTCCGCGTGTAGCGCGTGACGCCGTTCAAATCGGCGCGCGACGGATCCGCGATGCCGGAAAATTGATAATTCCAATGCGACGAAGATTCGTTGTGATTGTAGAGAATGTCGAATTTGTCGTTGATTTTATACGTCATGAAAACATCGTTTTTCTCGGAGCCGAGGAAATGATTTTGCATGTGGACGGAGGGTCCCTTTTTGGAAAGCGTGGTGAAATAATCGGAGGAAACGCCCGTTTCTCCCCATTTATTGTAGCTGTACGCAAGGGAGAAACCGCCTTCGGAAAGGGCGACTTTATAATCTTGGCGTCCGAATTTTCCGAAACCCACGCGAATCGAATTCGGCATTTCTTTTTTCGTGATGATATTGATGACGCCGCCCGTCGCCTGGCTGCCGTACATGACGGCCGCGCCGCCGCGGATGACTTCGACGCGCTCGACCGCTTCCGTCGGAATATTTTCCAAATTATACATATTGCGCCAATTAATCGGCGTGCCGTTCAGCATGACGACGGTCCCGTACTCGACGCCGCGAATCATGAGCTTACTCGTCATCGTGGAAAAAGACGCACCGTTCGGGCCGCGGCCGTTTTGGACGACGCCGTCCATATATTGGAGCGCGGTGAGCATATTGTCGCCGCCGGATTGCTCGATATCCTTGGCCGTGTACGTTTGCGTGGACGCGGCGACTTCGATATCTTTTTTCAAATATCGATTGGCGGTGACGATGACGGGATCGAGATCGTATTCGGAAACGGGTGCCGCTTGGGCATCCGAAAAGGCGCAGGCCAAAACGGCAGCGCAAAGAAGATAGTGTGTCCGGTTTCTCATATGAATTCCTCTTTTCTTTTTGAAACGACGAAATGCGGTTTTCCCTTCCCGACATTTCTCGGACTTTTTCTATTATGTATAAAATTATACATAGCGGAAAATATTTTTCAATTATTTCGGCATAAATTTTAGAAAATCCGAATGTTTTGCAAAGAAAATTAATTTTTATCAGAATTTCCATATCATTTTCAGAATTCGGAAACGGTATCGATTTTCGGAAACGGGACGCGCGTAAAAAAGTTTCCTTTCCGGAATTTTGTTTCATAAATATTCACGGAAACGAAATTTTATGCAGGGACGCGTCATTCATTTCCGTAATTTTTTCTTTTATATAAAAAGCGAATGTCGGAGGAAACGGAATTTTTTCGCATTTCTCTCTTGCAAGATTTATGCACGTTGCTGTATAATGATAAACGCTTTAAATATTTCATCATCAAAAGAAAGGCGGCTGTTGTTATGGCAGAAGTTAAGAAAGTCGTATTGGCATATTCGGGCGGTTTGGATACGTCCTGCATTATTCCGTGGCTGAAGGAAAATTATGATTGTGAGGTCATCGCGTGCACGGTGAATTTGGGGCAGCCGGAGGATTTTGACGCGATTCACCGGAAGGCATTGGATTCCGGCGCGGATGTCGCGGTGACGATCGATGCGCGTAAAGAATTTATTGAACAGTATGCGTACAAAGTGCTGCGCGCGGACGGCCGTTATGAAGGGAAATATCTTCTCGGCACGTCGATTGCGCGTCCGCTCATCGGGAAAATTTTGGTGGATGTCGCCAAAGAATACGGCGCGGATGCCGTTTCCCACGGCGCGACGGGCAAGGGCAACGATCAGGTTCGTTTCGAGCTCGCGGTGAAAGCTTTGAATCCGCATCTTTCGATTATCGCTCCGTGGCGTTTGTGGACGATTAAGTCCCGTGAGGATGCGATGGCGTACGCGGCGGCGCACAATGTGCCGATTCAGATGTACGACGAAAAGCAGACGGACGAAGAAAAGGAAGCGCAGAAATATCCGTATTCCATGGATTGGAATATTTGGCATCTTTCGCATGAAGGCGATGATCTGGAAAATCCGGCCAATGCACCGCATAAGGATATGTTCCTCGTGACTTGCGATCCGGAAGACGCAAAGGATGAACCGGAGCTTGTGACGCTTGAATTTGAAGCGGGAAATCCGGTCGCTTTGAACGGCAAGAAATTGGACGGGCTTGCGATGATTGAAGCATTGAATGAAATCGGTGCCCGGAACGGCATCGGCATTGATGATATCGTCGAAAATCGTTTGGTGGGCATGAAGTCCCGCGGCGTGTATGAAAATCCGGGTGCGGCGATTCTTTTCTACGCGCATCGCGAATTGGAATACCTCTGCCTCGATCGTGCGACGCTCCATTACAAAGAATCGGCGGCGATTCGTTACAGCGAGCTCGTTTATGACGGCATGTGGTTTGCGCCGCTTCGCGAAGCGCTCCAGGCATTTGCCGATGAAACGAGCAAAACGGTGACGGGCAAAGTGACGCTTCGTCTCTATAAAGGAAATATTATGTCTCACGGTGCCGAATCGCCGTATTCTCTCTACAATGAAGAATTCGTCACGTTCGGCGAAGACGATGTGTACAATCAGGCCGATGCGGGCGGCTTCATCAATCTCTTCGGACTTCCGCTCACGATTCGCGCTTTGATGCGGGAAAAGAACGAAAAATGAGTGAAACGATGTGGGGCGGCCGCTTTTCGAAAGCGGAGGAAAAGTCGACGCAGGATTTCAATGCATCGATTTCCTTTGACTGCCGGATGTATCGGGAAGATATCGCGGGATCTCTGGCGCATGCGAAAATGCTTGCCGATTGCGGGATTATTTCCGAAAAAGATTTGGCGGATATCACCGAGGGTCTTTCGGAAATCAGGAAACAGATCGACGCGGGGCATTTCGAATTTTCCGTCGCGCTGGAAGATATCCATATGAATATCGAAAAGCGGCTGACGGATGCCATCGGCGATGCCGGCGCCAGGCTTCATACGGCGCGCAGCCGAAACGATCAGACGGCGGTGGATACGCATATGTACGTGCGTCGTCACATCGGTCTCATCGCGGAAAAATTAGTCGCCGTGTGCGAAGCGTTGCTGGCTGTTTCCCAAAAATATCACGATGTGATTCTACCGGGATATACGCATCTTCAGCGTGCGCAGCCGATTCTTTTTGCGCATCATATGCTGGCGTATTTCGCGATGCTTTCTCGCGATTTCCGGCGCCTCGAAGATTGCTATGCCGGGGCGGATATTTCCCCATTGGGCGCAGCCGCTTTGGCCGGGACGACGTATCCGACAAAGCCGCAGGACACCGCGAAAGCGCTCGGTTTCTCCAAATGCTATGGAAACAGTCTGGATGCCGTCTCCGATCGCGATTACATCATGGAATTTTTGGCGTTTGCCTCGATTTGCATGGTGCATCTCTCCCGTCTTTCGGAGGAATTTATTCTGTGGAGCACGAGCGAATTTCATTTCATTGAGCTTGACGACGGGTATTGCACCGGAAGCTCCATCATGCCGCAGAAGAAAAATCCGGATATCTGCGAACTCATTCGCGGAAAAACGGGTCGCACCATTGGGCATCTCATGGCGCTTCTCACCACGATGAAGGGGCTGCCGCTCGCGTACAATAAAGATATGCAGGAAGACAAAGAAGGCGTCTTCGATGCGATCGATACGCTGGGATTTGCCTTGGATATTTATGCCGGCATGATTGCGACCATGACGGTCAATGGGACGCATACGCGCGCCGTCCTCGAATCCGATTTCTCCAATGCGACGGATATGGCCGATTATCTGGCGAAGAAAGGACTTCCTTTCCGCAAAGCGCACGCCGTCGTCGGCCGCGCGGTCGCCAAATGCATCGAAGAGAAAAAAGTCCTGAAAGATTTGACGCTCGCCGAATTCCGTGAGATGAGCCCGCTTTTCGAAGAAGACATTTACGACGTCCTCGATATCGAAAACTGCGTGAAAAACAGAGGAGCCTACGGCGGGACGAGCCCGGAAAATGTGCGTCGTCAGCAAGACGATGCGGAAACGGAAATTTCCCGCATGAAAGACATCACAAAGAAATGGAGAGCCGTCAGCGCGTTTTTGGAATAAGCGCCGGCATCACCGTTTCGAAAAAAATAAATTCGGATTAAAATCCGGAATCGAAAAACATCCTCCGCGGACACTTTTGAGAATAAAGTGCGCGGGGGATTTTTGTTTCCGAAAAATTTTATTTTTTGAAAGAAACGGACGCTTTTGTCCGAAGATATAAACGAAATTATAAAATGAAAATAAATCTACCCGTCAGCGCCACCTGTCGGGCGAGGCGTAAGTCGCGGCCGACGCGGTAAGCCGCATTGTTAGGCGGATATTTCTTTTTTATAGAATTATTCCATGCCGATATACAGAAATTTTTTAATACGACTTTTCATGCCGGGGGGTGTATAATCTGTTTATAAATAGTTTTCGGCTATTTAATGAATTTCGATCGGTAGGAGGCGATTGGCATGGATATCGATTGGGCCGGCGATATAGTCATGATTTTGCAGGTCATTTTGTTGGATCTGTCGCTCGGCGGAGATAATTCCATTGTTATAGGGATGGCGGCGAAAGGCTTACCCGTACATCATCAAAAAAGAGCGATCATGTTGGGGGCGGCAGGCGCCATTTGCGCTCGTTTCATCCTGGCGGCGATTATCGTATGGCTGCTGGCCATTCCGTATTTGAAGACTATCGGCGGTTTGATTCTGATTTATATCGGCATGAAACTCATCGGGCAGTCGGATGCCGGTGAAGAAGATGTCCACATTGAAGCGAAGGATTCTTTCTGGGGTGCGATTCGGACCATTATCATGGCAGACCTCATCATGAGTCTGGATAATGTCCTGGCGATTGTCGCCGCGACGAACGAACACCTCGGCCTCCTTATTTTCGGTATGGCCATCTCCGTCCCAATCATCATCGCGGGCTCGACGATTATCGTCAAAGTCATGGATCGCTTCCCGTGGATTATTTACG
>CAVJQK010000085.1:0-3884 GCA_963651795.1 Erysipelotrichaceae bacterium
GACCTATACTCCATCGAATCAAGGTGTCGTCACGGTGCAAACAAATTCCGGCGCCACGGCATTCACGATTTCCGGCCTTTCGGTGACTACAGATGCAAGTGGAAAGGTACAAGCTGCGTATACCGGCAGTGATACGATTACCATTAGTGAAAACAATCAGATTTCTGCCAATACTACAGGCGGCATCGGAGACGGTAACGGTAATCTTGTCACCGGCGATCAAGTCTATGATGAAGTTCGTCCGACGCAGAACGGTACTTATGTACAGAAAGAAGCGACTACGGGTGCCAACCTCACTGAGCTTGACAAAGCCGTGAAAGCAAATGCGGATTCTATCGGTTCGCTCGGTTCACGGGTGGGGGTCAACGAGACGGATATTGGCAATCTTGAAAGTGCTATCGGTACGATTGACTCCACCGGCACCTACAATGCCATCAGCGCTTCGAATTCCGTTTCCGATAATCTCGTTGCACTGGATCAAGCCGTGAAAGCGAGCGCCGTGAGCGTCTCCGCCAATGCTTCCGCTTCCGTCGGCAGCAAAGTCACGGTTGATGCGGCCGCTACGAATGCGACGGCCATCGGCAGCAGCATCACCGTTTCCGCTAAAGATTCTACGGCCATCGGCACTGGGATCACCGTCACCGGTGAAAACTCCGTTGCAGTCGGTAAAGGACATAAAGTCTACGGCAATAATTCCGGCGCCTTCGGTGATCCGAATAATGTTTACGGCAGCGGTTCGTACGCCGCCGGTAACGAAATTACCATCGGTGACGCAAATAAAGTCAACCAGGTCGGAAATAACACCTTCGTCTTCGGTAATAACGTTACGACGACGGCTAATAATGCCGTCATCCTCGGCAATGAATCCGAAGCGACCGAAGACAATGTCGTTTCCGTCGGCAGCGCTACCAATCAGCGCAAGATTGTGAATGTGAAAGCCGGCGTGAATGACACGGATGCCGTGAATGTCGCTCAGCTCAAAGAAGCGATGCAGGGCAGCGCGGTCGATGTGAATCAGGCGCTCGGCACGTTGGATTCCCGGATCAATGATGTGGCGGCGGGAGCTGCGGCCCTGGCGGCGCTCCATCCGACGGAATACGATCCGAATGATAAACTTTCCTTCGCGGTCGGCTACGGGCATTACAAAAATGCGAATGCCGGTGCGATCGGCGCCTTCTTCCAACCGAATGAAGATGTGACGGTGTCCCTCGGCTCGACTTTCGGAAACGGAAACCCGATGGTGAATGCGGGCGTTTCCTTCAAACTCGGTCGCCGCGGCGAAAAACCGGCGGAACCGGATGCGAAGATGATTCGGGCGCTTAAGACGGAAAATGCTTCCCAGGCCGAGGAAATCGCCGGCCAGGCGAAGAAGATCGAAACGCTGGAAGCGAGCAATGCGCGTCAGGAAAAGGAAATCGAAGAACTCCGCGCACAGATCGCCAAAGTGCTTGAAAAGATGGAATTGTCGGATACGGTGCAGAAATCGGCGGCCGCACACTGACCGGTCCGGTCCCCACGGTTTACCGTACTCTGACATTTCTATAAATTCTCCCAATTCGCCGTAAGGCAAGCAAGCCGTAAGGCACGAAAAGAGGACGGAATTCTTTCCCGCCGTCCTCTTTTTAGTGCGCTTAATGCGTTGATGCGTTGATGCGCGGATGCGTTGATGCGCTGCAGGTGTCGGCTTACGCCGACGATTCCTGTTTTAGTCGGCGCAAAGCGCCTCGCCGGCTTCGCCGGCATATGACGGGATATGCGCGTAGCGCATCCTGAACGCATCAACGCATCAACGCATGTCGCATCAACCCTTTGCACTTTTTCTTGCGAGGAAATGACAGTCAAAGTATAATGAGAGAAATGTATATTTTCAGAGAGGTAGACATCATGGAAGAAACGAAATTTCGGAGTTTGTCGATTGAGGGATTTTTGGATGCGCTGGGGAGCACTTCGCATATTCCGGGCGGGGGCGCGGCGGCGGCGCAGCTCGGCGCTACGGCTTGCGCGCTCGCGGAGAAGACGGCGCGGATCACGCTTTCCAATAAAAATTACGCGGACGTGCACGAAGAGGCGAAGCGCTGGGTTTCCGTGTTTCCGGAAGCGCGCGACATTTTGCTCGATCTGATGGACGAGGATGCGAAACAGTTTCAAAATCTGATGGAATCGTATAAAAATTTCAAAAGGCAGGGCATGTCGGAAGCGGAAGCCGAGGAGGCGATGCAGGAGATTTTCATGAAAGCGGCGGAGCCTCCGACGCAAATCGCGACTCTCATGGCGGATTTGGCGGAACTTTTCACGGAAGTGCTGCATAAAGGAAATAAAAACCTTCTTTCGGACAGCATCATGGCGGCGCAATTTGCCATCGGCGCGATTCATGCGGCGATTTTGAATGTGCGCATCAATGCGAAAGCGGTGCACAATGATTTTTACCGGCATGAAATCGAAGAATCGATCAATACCTGGGAGCACGCGGTGTCGGCAATCGATGCGGTGCTGACGTATCAGGTCACGCTTTGAGGTTTTTATGAAACGGGAGGAAACGGATCGCGCGCGGCGGCTCGGCGGAAGTCGGTCGTTTCGGCTGCGTTTGTTTCTTTTGGGAGTGCCGGTCGGATGCGCGGCGGGGCTTTCGGTCGCTTTGTATCGGTTTCTGATCGATGAGGCGGAGGCGGCGCATGCGGCGCTCTATGTTTCAAATTTAATTCCGTCTGCGGAGGCGGGGAGCTTTTTCCCCGTCTTTTTGTGGTGCGCGGCGCTTTGTGTGCTGGCTTTTTTGCTCGCGCGGCTGGTCTCGTGGGAGCCGCAGGCGCGGGGGAGCGGGATTCCGCAGGTGAAAGGCATTTTGGAGGGGCGCGGCGCGATGCGGCCTTTCCGCGTGCTCCTCGTGCAAATTTTCGGCGGCGCGCTTGCGATCGGCGCGGGGATGTCTCTCGGGCATGCGGGGCCGGCGGTGCAAATCGGCGCGGCCTCGGGAAGCGGCTTAGCTTCGATTTTAAGGCGCCGTCCGATCGAGGGCAGGTATTTTCTCACGAGCGGGGCGGCAGCGGGCTTATCGGCCGTTTTTAACGCTCCTTTGTCGGGGATTCTTTTTTGTCTGGAGGTTCTCCACAAAAAATGGGCGTCGGCGATTTTGCTGCCGGCGATGAGCGCGTCCGTCACGGCGGCGATTGTGATTCGCGCGTGCTTCGGCGATGCGACGATTTTTCTTTTCCGCCATACGGAGACAATTCCGCCGGTGCATCTTCCTTTCGTGTGTCTCATCGGGATCGTGTGCGGCGTTTGCGCGATTCCTTTTAATTTCGGCATTACGCACGGACGAAGTTTCCTCAATCGTTTCCTTCCGTGGAAACATCCGGCCGCGCCGATTCTTTTCGCTCTCTCGCCGGCGGCGCTTTTCGGATTTTTCGCGCCGATGCTGATGGGCGGGGGAAACCGGCTCGTGAATTTTATTATTGAGGAAAATCCGGCGTTTCTATTCATCGTGCTGTGCGTCATCGGGAAAAGTGTATATACTTTTATTTGCTTCGGCAGCGGTGTCCCGGGCGGTTTCTTCTTTCCGAGTCTCGTCGTCGGGGCGCTTATCGGGGCGGCAACGGGTGCGCCGCTTATCGCGCTGGGTATCGTGGCGCCGGAAACGGTGACAAATGTGATGATCCTTTCGATGGCGGCGTTTCTGGCGGCGACGGTCCGCGCGCCGATCACGGCGATCGTGCTGCTCCTCGAGCTCACGGGGACGTTCCATCATCTCATGCCGCTGGCTCTCGCGGTCTCCGTCGCGTACGTGACGTCGGGGCTCTTGGGAGGACGGGGTGTGTATGATGAGTTGATGCGCTGATGCGCGGATGCGTTGATGCGTTGCAGGATGCGCTTCGCGCATGATTTTTTAT
>CAVJQK010000085.1:3944-6082 GCA_963651795.1 Erysipelotrichaceae bacterium
GGTGCCCCGAAGGGGCGGAAGATAGAGTGCCTCGAAGAGGCACAACTTTTGCAGTAATGCATAGCGTGCAAAATGGCGTTTTCGCCGAGCGGGTGATGATAATTAAGTAAAACGATGAATTTTGTCGATGGGAGGAAACCGTAAACTATATGAATGCCGAAGAGAAAGCAATCTTAAAAGAAAGAGCAAGTGAACTTCGAAAAAATATGACGCAGGAAGAAAGACATCTTTGGTATGATTATCTGTCGGGATGCACGCCTTTGTTTCATCGGCAAACCGTATTGGATGGATATATTGTTGATTTTTATTGTCCTAAATTAAAATTGATTATCGAAATTGACGGATCTCAGCATTATATGGGAAACGGTCCCGCTTATGATGCGAAAAGGACGGCTGTGCTGGAATCTTGCGGAAGAAAGGTCGTTCGATTTACAAACAGAGAAATTCATGAGCAATTTGAAGCGGTATGCCGTCAAATTGATTTTTTGATTCACGGGGAATCATAGGATTTATAAAATTCGTCGCAGGCAGAGTGTAAGATGGCGTTTTCGGTCCAATGCGATGATTTGCTTTTGCGAGAAGTTATGCGCCTTGCGGCGCATTCTATCTCCCGGCGCTGCGCGCCACCCTCTTTCAAAAGAGGGCTTCCCGGAATGCCTTGGCGCCATTGACGGAGCTCGCCTTCAAAAGAGGGCTTCCCGGAATGCCTTGGCGCCATTGACGGAGCTCGCCTTCAAAAGAGGGCTTCCCGGAATGCCTTGGCGCCATTGACGGAGCTCGCCTTCAAAAGAGGGCTTCCCGGAATGCCTTGGCGCCATTGACGGAGCTCGCCTTCAAAAGAGGGCTTCCCGGAATGCCTTGGCGCCATTGACGGAGCTCGCCTTCAAAAGAGGGCTTCCCGGAATACCTCGGCGTCATTGACGGAGCTTGCCTTTAAAAGAGGGCTTCCCGGGACACCTGTTTCGCCGATTTTTGTGCGTAAAATATTGACACGTACCCTACCGCATGGTAAAATACTTCTCGCAACGCGGGGAAACTGCGTTTTGCAATGTGGCGGGTGTGGTGAAGTGGTTAACACGGCGGATTGTGGCTCCGTTACGCGTGGGTTCGAATCCCACTACTCGCCCCATTTTTTTATTTGCAGGGGTATCGCCAAGCGGTAAGGCAACGGACTTTGACTCCGTTATTCGGTGGTTCGACTCCACCTACCCCTGCCAAAAAAATAAAGCCGAAGCAAATAAAAGCTTCGGTTTTTTTGTTGCTATTCCCTCAAGCTATGGCGTTTCTTGAATTTAACTATATGGGGCGGCGGAAATTTTTCTTTCGTATTTTCGCAAAATCAAGTACAATGAAAAGTAATTATTGAGAAATCTTACGGACGAAATTCGTTTCCGTGCGATTCGTTTCCTAAAAATCTGTTTCCTAAAATAAAAAGAAAAGCGGAGGGGAAAGAATGGACAGCAGCATGGCGTTTTACTTGGCGGTCGGCGTATTTCTTTTGACGTACGTCGGCATTATGACGGAAAAAGTTCCGCGTACGATCTGCTCTTTGGTCGGCGGCGGGCTCATGATTTTTTTGGGCTTCGTCACGCAGGAGATGGCGCTCAAGGAATTTATCGACTTCAATACGCTCGGCCTTTTGACGGGTATGATGATTCTGATTGCCGTCGTGAAGCGTTCCGGTTTCTTCGAAGCGATGGCGCTCTGGGCGATGAAGGCGAGCCACGGCGAAGCGCGCGTGCTTCTCGTGCTCCTTTCCTGCATTACGGGTCTTTCGGCGTCGCTCATCGATTCCGTCACGGCCGCGCTTCTCATTGCGCCGATGACGATTTCTCTTTGCCGCATGATGAAAATCACGCCGGTACCGATTCTCATCGGGGAAATTTTGATGGCGAATATCGGCGGTACGGCGCTCATGATCGGCAATCCGCCGAACGTCATGATCGGTTCGGCGACGCATCTCGATTTCAATGATTTCATGATCAATCTGGCGCCGGCGGTCCTCATCACGACCGTTTTCACGATGCTGGCCGTTTTGCTTTTGTTCCGTAATTCGCTGCCGCATGGCAAAATGGCGAAGGAAGATCTCGATGCGATCGATATTTCTTCGGAAATCAAAGATATGCGCCTCTTGAAAC
>CAVJQK010000086.1:0-6045 GCA_963651795.1 Erysipelotrichaceae bacterium
GGGCATCGCTCGCCGTGAATGTTATTTCGACCGATACGCAAAGCTTCGCGACGAATTCTTCTTTTGCCGGCACGGCGGAAAATACGGCTTCCGGAAATGTCACGATTTCCGCGGAAGAAAAGAGCGACATCGCCTCGATTGTGGCCTCGGCGGCCGGCACGGGAAATTTTGCGGGCGGTTTTTCGATTTCCGGAAACGCAATCTACAATACGGTGAAAGCGTATACGGAAAGTGCGAAAACGCAGAATGCGGGCACGATGTCCGTTTCCGCGAAAAATCATGGAACGGCGACAATCGGTGTCGGTGCGGCGGCTATTTCCGGGAAGAATGCGGTCGGCGCATCGCTCGCCGTCATGGTGAATCATTCGACGGTTAATGCGCATGTGACGGGCGATGCAACGAAAACAAATACGTTCAAAGCGCAGGGAATTTCCATTGCGGCGGATAATTCGTATAACGGCTCGGCGACGGATTCCGATAAGGACAGCACGTCGAAAGTTGTCGCAATCGGCGCATCGGGCGGCGGCGGCAATTTCTCCGGCGCGGGCTCGCTCACGGTGAGTCATGTGAAGCAGACGACGGATGCGTATCTCGGAAAAGGAAAATATGAAACGGCGGGTGGCGATGTCTCCGTCACGGCGAAAAATACGGCGCGCCTCTTCGGCATGGCGGGCGGACTTTCCGTTTCCAAAGGGACGGGCATCGGCGCCGGAATCGATATTCAAAAATATACGGGTCACACGTACGCGGGCATGAAGAGCGGGCTCACGCTCACGAATCCGGGAAATGTCACGGTGAATGCGGAATCTTTGGAAAACATGACGTCTGTCGCGGCGGCGGCGGGGCTCGGTCTCCAGAACGGCGGTGCGGGCGCGGCGGGTGCGCATGATGTGACGACGGATACAAAAGCTTTTATTGGTGAAGATGAAAAAGATGCGGCGGCGACATCGCTTACAAATGCGGGCACGGTTTCCGTTTCCGCCGAAGATACGACGACGCTTGCGACAGGAAGCGGTGCGGCAGGCGCTTCGGGGGAAGGTGCGGGTGCCGGACTTTCGGCTGCGGTCGAAGTTATCGATAAAAAAGCACAGGCGTATATCGGGAAAAATACGACCATCACGGGGACGGCCGCCAAAAAATCTTCCGTTTCCGTTTCCGCGGATAATACGGCAAGTCTGACGGCGATTTCGGCGGCGCTCGGAGTGTCGGGCGGTGCGGCCGGCATCGCGGGGACAGCGGCGGTGACGTCGGCAAATTTCACGACGAAAGCTTATGTGGGCGATAATGCGAAAATCGATATCGGAAAAGACGCGCCGTCGAAAACGGAAACGGATACGATTGCGCCGGGCGCCGTCAATGTGAAAGCGCATTCCGAAGTGACGGAAACGTCGGGCGTCGGCGGTGTGGGCGGTAGCGGCACAGGCGGTATCGGGCTTACAAATTCGACGGTTGTTTTTACCGGGGAAACGGAAGCGTATCTCGGTGATAATGTCGAAGTCACGGCAAAATCGGCGAATATTGCGGCCGATCATAAAACGGAAGTCACATATGCGACGGTCGCGGCCGGTATCGGCGGGACATTCGGTGTCGCGGGGACGGCAGGCGCAAATGTATTCGATACGAAAACGAAAGCGTATACGGGGACGGATGTTTCCATTAAAACGAAAAACGATACGATTTTCTCCGCGACGGATACGACGGTTTTGAGTGGCGGAAACGGTGGTCTTTCGATCGGCGTCGAGGCCGGCGGTGCCGGCGTCGCGCTCGGCGTGACGAAAGTGACGAAGGATACGGAAGCGTACATCGGTGACGGTTCCGATATTACGGTGGACGAAGGCAGCGTTTCCGTCAAAGCGGACAGCAAAGAAAACATTTTAAATGTTTCCATACAGGGTTCGGGTGGTACCGCTGTCGGTGTGGCCGGCGCCGTCAATGTGAATGTGATGAAAGTCGTCACGAAAGCATTTACGGACAGCAATGTCGAATTGCTGGCGGGACGTGTCGGCGAGGATACGGAAACCAATACAACGGGCGGCATCACGGTGGATGCGTCGCATACGATTGAACAAATGAAGAGCAGCGTGTATGGTGCTTCGGGCTCCGGCGGTGCGAGTGTCGGCGCGGCGATTGACGTCGCGGTCGTGCACACGCAGACGAATGCGTATCTCGGTGCGGCAAACAGTGCGGCGGCCGGCGGCGATTTGAAAATTACGGCTACGGAGCATCTGGACAAGATTACAACGAATGCCGTATCGGCGGCAATTGGCGCCGTGGGCGTCACGGGCAGCATTTCCGTCTACCATTTCGGCAGTATGCTCTCCGATAATGATAAGGCACTCGTTTCCGCGCAGGCAAAAAAAGACGGCAATGTAATGTCCGTCGATGATTGGATTGATGCAGAAATCAAGAAAAATGATGTGTCGAAGGCGATGGGCAATTATTCGTACACCATTATGAGTAATGTGAAGGAAAAATCGAAAGATACAATTTCTTCTAAAGCGCCGTCCACGACGGGTGAAGAAGGGGTCTACGCCGGTGTCGGCGCCGCATCGTCGGTTTCCGGGAAAAATATTTCCGTCACATCCGATGAACGAATCGCCGTGACAAATAAAATGGGAAATCTCTCAGGCGGGGCTTACGGTTCGGCCGGCGCGTCTGTTTCAGTCGTGACTGTGGATACGGAAACGACGACGGAAATCGGACAATTGACGGATGCGGAATCGGAGAAAAATCTGACGGTGACGGCCGCGTCTGAGCATAAAATGGAAAACAGGATGATCGGCGCATCGATTGCCGGTTATGCCGGTTTGCAGGGCACGGTGGAAACTTGGAAAGATACGAATACCGTGCAGACGCTCATTGGCTCGGAAGCGTATATTTTAGGCGGTACAGGTGGAAACATTACAATCGGTGCGACGAATACACGGAATTTCGATTCGACATTGGCAGGCGCATCGGTGGCGCTTATCGGCGCAGTGAGCGGTGCTGTCATCACGGGCTCGGCATACGGCAGTGCGGAAACTGTGTTGGGAGAGGATGTTGTCATCGGCGTAGAAGATGCGGATGACACGAATAATAAGTCGAATTTGAATGTGTATGCGACGGCAAATACGACGATGGCAGCGGCGGCGACCGGCGGAGCGGGCTCGCTGATTTTCAGTGGGACCGGGACGGGAACATCGCTTTTCTCTGATGTGACGTCGCACGTCAAAATCGGAGCTGCGGCGCAAATTTACGGAAATAATATCAATATAACCGCGAATAATACGCCGATTTTGAGTGCCGAGGCAGATGCGTACGGTGCCGGTGCCGGGGGTGGTGTCGGGATTACGGTTGCGAAGACGGATTCTAAAGATAAAGCACTTATCGAAATCGTCGGAAATGTCGTGGATCCCGATACGAAGGAAGGTAAAATCAGCATTATTTCGGCAACTAAAGCGCTCAATATTCGCGCGCAGATGAATACGCCGACCAATGCGTCGAAATACAATGCGTACGTTTTTGCGACGGCCGGCAGCGGCGGTGTTATCAACGGCGCGGTTGCCGTTTCACAAATTGATATGAATACGGAAACATCCGTCGAGATCGGGGACAGAATTTCCCTTTTGGGCGATACGATTTCGCTTGCGTCCGATCATAGGGATACGTCCCAAATTTACATGGATTCCGCTGCGGCGGGTATGGCATCCGGGAACGGATCCGACGTGCGTGAGACGATCGTTTCGGATTCTCATGTGACAATCGGAAACACGTCGCTTCTTTCTTCCGAAAAAGAACTCACGATCACGGCTTCAAATGACAGTCGGAAAGATTATGACGGCGATAATTCGACGACCGGTGTTGGGGCGGGGCTCGCAACGGCTTCCGGCTCGGTGGCGGTGACAAATATCACGCACAATACGTCCGTCGATATGGGAAGTGTCATTGTGACGGCAACCGCGTCCGATTTGACCGATGCGGAAAAAAAGGCCGGAAAGACGATTTATGATAAAAATGCGGTTTCGATTGATGCGAAGAGTAATATTGTTTCCAAAGACGATCATAATTTGATCGGTGTCGCGGGTATCCCGGTGGCGCATATCAATAATAAAAATACGGTGACGGCGAATACGAGTGTCAATGTGGCGGACGGATCGACGTTCTATGTGGGCGAGACGTCTGAAGCGAATGCTGTGACGGGAAAAGATTATATCGGCACGAGTGCGCAGACGTATACGGCGACGTATCGCGGCGGCTCGATTGGAATCGGCACACGAAATGATGCGGACATTTTTTCTTCGACAATGGTGGATGTCGTCGGCTTGGCCGGATATGCGGGCTCGTCGAATGATGTGAAATATACAAATAATACAAATACGACGTTCGGCGGTGATGTGGAAACGGCTATGGGCGATATTTCCGTCGCTGCGGGGAGAGATTCTTCCGGGAATTCCGGGACGGTCAAAGTAAAAGCGAACAGTGATATTTTAAGTGTCGCATTGGTTCCGCTTACGTATCGCAAAGATCCGCTTGCGCAAATTTCTTCCGTTTCAAATTTGACAATTTCGAAAGCGGCGAGCCTTAAATCCGACAGGGACATTTATCTGCGCGCGAATAACGGGTTGGCAATAGCGACGGCGACCGGGGAAACGAAATCTTGGGCGTCTGCGCTTCGCGATGCGTTTACGGATTCGTCCACAGGCGGGGATGAAAAGGTGTCGGAAACCGCCGATGTGCAAATGAACGGCGAATTGGAAACGGGTATTCATCGTAATAAGGAAATCCATGTCGGCGGCACCATGGGCGCGGACGGGCGCTGGGTGACGACGATTGAAAGCAGCGGCGGTATTTCATATCAATATAGCGAATCGAAACCGGTCGACAGCGATCTTTTCACGCGGTATGATGAGCTGAAACGGCTTATTTCCGATTATGGCGGTGATGAGGGGGCGAAGGCGGCGTATCAGGCGGAGCTCGAATTCCTTGAAGAGAAAATGGTCGATGCGGGGCTCGGCTATTATGAAGAAGATGCGACGTCGGGGGCGAAACGTTTCATTCGTATGGCGTACAGCGGTACGTCCGAACTTTCCGATGCGAAAGCCATCGTGAATGGGGACAGTACGGAAATTGAGACGTATAAAAATACCATTCATACAAAAATCACAAATTTGAATACGCAGATGGGTAAGTTGGAAGAAATCAAGACGGCGAAGACGGATTACGACACGAAATCGGCGGATGCAGCGGCGGCGGCGGAGAATAAAGAAGAGACGGCACGGGCGGTGAAGTCGGCGAAATTTATTGTCGAAATGGCGGCGTATAACTTATCCTTGTCTTTTGATGAATATGTTGCAACATTTGGTGGTGAGGATAATGTGAAAACGTATAAAGCATGCTTGGCGGCGGATGCGGAAGCGCAGACGGCAAATGAAGCAGCGCAGGCGGCTTTGACGAATGCGATGGATACGTATCGTACAAATGCTGCGGAATATAATAAAGCTTACAGTGCTTCTTTCTCCGATGATCCGACGGGATTCTCCGAAGGGGATTACCAGACGGAAAAAGATCAGCTGAACATGCAAAAAGAAAATTGCAATGTCACGCTCAACAAATATTTGAGTAGTATCGAAGATTTGAAAAAGCAAATCACCGCGACGGAAAAATTCTTCGCGGCGGGCGGCACCGAGAGCGATGACGGTATTTTCACCAAAGACGGAAATACGGTAAAGAAGGTCAATATATCCGGGGAAGTCATTTCCGAAGAGGCGGAAGGCGGGTACTATTTGCTGCACAGCAATGTGTATCGCCAGATGACGCACGATATCGAAATCGGCGATATCACGTCGGTCATCGGCGATGTATTGTTTGAAGGAAACAATGTCACCGGCACGGGACGTATTTATTCGGAGAGTGATGCGAGTGTTTCGATTACGAATAATTCGCCGAATCATCTCAAAGTCGGAAACGTCTACGTCGTGGGACGCGTCGGCACGAGCGGCACGGATCAGGGCGGCGGCGTGTATTACAACGGTTACGCGCTGAAAGATACGGCAAAGACGATTGCGC
>CAVJQK010000087.1:0-5926 GCA_963651795.1 Erysipelotrichaceae bacterium
GCCGTTTATCATGACGATTTTCAATCTTGTCGCGGCATATATTTTCACAAAAGGATTTCCGCTGAAAACGAAAATTCAGCTCTACGGCATGGCGCTGTTTTTCCTCGTATTTCTGTACGATTCGCCGGCCGGCCTCGTCTTTTATTGGACGCTGAATAATCTTTTCAATTTGGTGAAGACGATCATCAATAAATTGCCGAATCCGAGAAAAGGGATGTACATCGCGCTTTTCGCCGTCGGCGTCTTCTTCCTCATCTATTGCGGCTGCTTTATGCCCGGGCGCAATCATCGGCATCTCGTCATGGCGGCGATTGTCATGCTGCTCCTGAATCTGCCGTTTCTCACGTCGCATTTCGGACGGAAACGAAAAGAGGGAGCGAAAAAAGAAACGGACTATATGCCTAAGACAAAACGTTTTCTGGCAGAAGGTCTGTTTCTCTCGCTCTTTATCGGCGGCATTATTCCCTCGGCGGTCATCGTTTCCTCACCGCAGGAATTCGTGGTCGCGGGGCTCATGGATAATCCGGCGATTTATATTGTTTCCTCACTGGCCCTTGCCGTCGGGACATTTTTGATTTGGTTCGGCGTCTTTTATTGGCTGGGAAACGCGTATGCGCGCGTCGCTTTCGAGCGCCGACTTTGGGTTTTCGCCGGGATTGCACTCATCGATTACATGTGTTTCGGGCGCCAATTGGGACTTCTCACCGCGACGCTCAAATATGAAAACGGATTGCATTTCAGCGGATCGGAGCAGGGGATGAATGCCGCGATTTTAATTGCAGCCGGCATCGTTTTCCTCTTTTTGTGGAAACGCTTCGCGCGCTTTGTGACGGAGGCATTCTGCATCGCATCGCTTGCGCTTTGCATTATGCTCGGCCTTAATTTGCACAGCATCCATGCCAATCTTGCCGAAATGCCGACAGCGCCCGGCTCACAAAAGGAAATGCACAAATTCCCGCTCTCGCGTCATGGGAAAAATGTCATCGTCCTGATGCTGGATCGCGGCATGGGACTTTACGTGCCGTATTTTATGCAGGAAAAACCGGAGCTCAAGAGACAATTTGCCGGTTTCACCTATTACGACAATGTGCTCTCGTACGGCGGGCATACGATTTTCGGAAGCCCCGGACTTTTCGGCGGGTACGAGTATATTCCGGAAGAAATGAATCGGCGGGACAATATTTCTCTTCGTGAGAAACAGAATGAAGCGCTTCGCCTGATGCCCGTTATTTTCGATGAAGCCGGATATGCCGTCACGGTGAGCCACGCGCCGTATGCGAATTACAATAAAAAGCCGGGACTCGGCATTTACGACGATCATCCGAACATTCGGAAATTCGAAACGCTTCGCCCGATGCGGGAAGAAGGCAGCGCCGAGCTCAACGTTTCTCAAAATTTCAGAAACTTTTTCTGCTTCGGTGTGGTGAAAGTGAGCCCGCTCTGCCTGCAGGGAATTTTGTACAACGGCGGGACGTACAACAGTTTCGCCAAGCCGCAGGATCAGGTCGCGATGGGTCCGACAAAAGCCGTGGGGCTCGATATGGGATTCATGAAGGATTATCGCGAATTGGAAGCGCTTCCGGAATTGACGGAAATCAAAGACAGCGGTAATACGTTTCTGATGATGGTAAATGATACGACGCACAGCAAGACGCTCTTCTCCGTGCCGGATTACGTGCCGACGGAAAAAGTGGATAATACGGCGTATGAGGCGGCGCATAAAAATCGCTATACGGCACGCGGCGTGACGCTTCGGATGGAAACGATTTTGCAATATCAGCAATATCAATGCAATATGGCGGCGTTCCTTTTGATCGGTCGTTGGATGGATGAGCTACGAGCGCAGGGTGTCTATGACAATACGCGCATCATTATCGTTTCCGATCACGGGACGAATGTGCATCATAATGATGCTTTCGAGCTGCCGTGGGGTATCGGGGACAAGACGGATTTGGAATGGTTCTATTCTCTTCTCATGGTGAAAGATTTCGGCGCGGCAGAATGGAAGGAATCGGATGATTTCATGACGAATGCCGATGTGCCGGTCCTGGCTTTTTCGGATTTGATCGCAAGCCCGAAAAATCCGGCTACCGGCCACCCGGTCACGGCGGAAAAGAAAAATGCGCCGGTGCAATACGTATTTGCATCGACGGCGTACGGTTTGGAGAAAAATCAAGGAAACACATTTGAGCCGGCGCCCTGGTACGCCGTTCACACCGATGTGCGGAAAAAGGAAAACTGGAGCCTCGTGAAAGAAAAAGCCGTACTTCCGGAATAAAAAAAGACGGATGCTTCTCTGTAATTTGAGAAACATCCGTTTTTGTTTGCTTGGTGCAACATTTGAGAGAATGCCGGGAGCCGGGAGCTGGGAGCTAGGAGCTTTAAGCGGTGCGCTGCGCGGCATTTTTGTAATCGGCGCCGATGGCGCCTCGCCGGCTTTGCCGGCATAAAAAAATGTGCGCCGAAGGCGCACACCTGAATCGCATCAACGCATCCGCGCATCAACGCATCAACGCATCCAATACATAATCCCGCAGAAAATGGCGATGGCGAAACCGATTTTTATTAAAGTGGCGAAAATGCCCAGAATTTTGAAAATCAGATAGACGCCGACGGCTGCGACCAGGGCGCCGATGATGGGATTGGCGGAAATGAATTCAAACATGACCGGGCTCCTTTCTTACATTTCGATTCTGTTTTCCACGGCGCTCGCCAAAGTTTGGCTGTCGGCATAACCGATGTCACCGCCGGCGGGGAGACCGCGCGCAATGCGGGTGACTTTGATGCCGGCCGGCTTGATGAGCCGCGAAAGATAAAATGCGGTGGCTTCGCCTTCCGTATCGGGATCTGTCGCGAGAATCACTTCTTTCACCTTTTCATCGGAGAGGCGCGTGAGAAGTTCCTTGATGCGAAGATCTTCGGGGCCGATGCCGTCCAGCGGAGAGAGCGCTCCGTGAAGCACATGATACAGCCCCCGGTATTCGTGGCTTTGCTCCAAAGATTGCACATCGGCCGGCTGCTCCACGACGCAAATCACGCTGTGATCGCGCCGGGTATCGCCGCAAATTTCGCAGGGATCGGAAACGGCGAGATTGCAGCATTCCGAGCAATAGCACGTGACCTTGCGCGCATCCGTGATGGCACGAATAAAAGCATCCACATCTTCCTGCGGACGCTCCAGCATGAAATAAGCGAGGCGTCTGGCCGTTTTCACACCGATGCCGGGAAGGCGGAGAAATTCGCCCGCCACATTTTCAAGAGAAGTATTCATCAGAAAAGGCCGCCCGGCAGCTGAAGGCTGCTGGTGATTTTTTGCATTTCCGCCTGCACGACGGCATCCGCTTTGCGGGACGCTTCATTGACGGCGGTCGTGATGAGATCTTCCAGTATTTCCACATCGGCCGGATCGATGGCGTCGGGAGAAATATGAAGCGCGGTGACCTGATGCTCACCGTTCATCGTAAGAGAAATCGCGCCGCCGCCGACAGTGACATCGACGGTCATATGTTTGATTTCTTCTTTGGCTTTTGCCATATCTTCCTGCATTTTGCGAGCTTTTTTCATCATGCTTTGCATCTGTGCTTTATTTCCGAACATGTTGTTTCTCCTTTAATAAAGAAATTCTAAAATCAATTCTTAACATATATATCACAATCGGGGGCAATTTTCAAGGCGGCTGCGAGGATCGGATCGTCCGGGAGTGCCTCCTTTCCGATGGGGCTGTATGCGGTTTCGGAAGAGTTTTCGGAAACGGGCATCTCGGCGGCGGGAGCGGCGCCGCTGCTTGCCTCGGCGGCCATTGCTTCGGCTTCCGCGGCGTCCGGGCTTCCCATCAAAACGGTGCGCGGAGAAAGATTCATTCCCGTGATTTTTCGGAAAGCCTCCTGCGTCGCTTTGCGATACGCTTCCCCGTTGCAGGCCTGCACGATGAAAGCCTGGGGCGCGGCAATGACGGCGCGGTCACCGCCTGCATAAATCAATTTGCTTTTCCCGTAGCACGAAAAAATATCGATGCGGTGAATTTCCATGAAATAGCCGAGAATTTTCTGCCAGACAGCCTCGTACGTCGCAGGCGGAATGACGGAAGAGGAAACGGGCGCCGCAGCCGGTGTTTCCGTTTTGGAAACGGGTGCCGCGGGTACTGCCGGTGCGACGGATACCGGCGGAGTTTTCGGTACGGCGGGAATTTCCTTTTTCGGGGGAGCGACGGGAATCGGTGTGGGTGTTGGCGTCGGAATTTCCGGTTTTGCCGGTGCGGGCGGCGCGGTGACGACGGGAACGGGCGCGGCCTGCGTTAAGTTTCCGCTTTTAAGCGCTTTTTCCAGCGTTTCCAAACGGTCCAATAAATCCTCCAGCGTGCGCGATTCGCGCAGACGGCAGAGGCGGAGAATTCCCATTTCCGCATTCATGCGCGGCGTCGCGGAGCGCTTGGTTTCCGAAAGGGAATCGTGCAAACTTTCGAAAAGGGCGTCGAGATACGGCTCATCCAGCGCGGCCGCTTCGGCGAGAAGATCCGGTTTCTTGGTGCCGTAAACGGAAAGTGTGGGCGAATTTTCATCGATTTTCGCAATCATGATATCGCGGAAATGCGCGAGTAAATCGGTTATGACGGCCTGCGGTTCTTTTCCGCTTTGCAAAATGGTATTGAAGACGGAGAGCGCTTCACCGCTTTCGCGTCGGAGAATGTGGGAAGCGAGAGCGAGAATCCGATCTTTTCCGGTGAGGCCGAGCAAATCGTAGACGAGAGAAGCCGTGAGCATCTCTCCGGGCGCGGCGCCGGAGCATTGGTCGAGAAGGGAGAGCGCGTCGCGGAGCCCGCCTTCGGCACGGACGGCGATGAGGTCGGCCGCATCTTCGGAAAGTTTGATGCCGCCGACTTCCGCGATGTGCAAAAGATGCGCTTTGATGTCTTCGGCGGAAATGCGGCGGAATTCGTAGCGCTGGCAGCGTGAAAGAATGGTGAGCGGAATTTTTTCCGGCTCCGTCGTCGCCAGAATGAAAAGGACATGAGACGGCGGTTCTTCCAACGTTTTCAAAAGTGCATTGAAAGCTTCTTTCGTCAGCATGTGGACTTCGTCGATGATGTAGACTTTTTTGCGGCAGACGGAAGGCAGCGAGCGCACGGATTCTTTGAGTGCGCGGATTTCTTCGATGCCGCGATTGGACGCCGCATCGATTTCGTAGACGTCCATGGAAGCGCCGCTCGTGATTTCGCGGCAGGTTTCGCATTCGTTGCACGGATTGACGCCGTGGGGATGCTCGCAATTGACCGCTTTGGCCAAAATTTTCGCAAGACTCGTCTTTCCCGTGCCGCGCGGGCCGGAGAAAAGATACGCGTGCGCCAGGCGATCTTCGGAAAGAGCGCGCCCGATGGGGACGGAAATATGTTTCTGCCCGACGATTTCGTCGAAAGTTTGCGGCCGCCATTTGCGGTAAAGTGCCAAATATGCCATGAGATGCCTCTTTTATGATGAGAATGAGGAAACAAATTTCGCAAAAAGTTTTCGGGGAAACGTTTCCGGAGTTTCCGAAAAATTTTTCCAAATAATATAATTATTATAGCATAAAGGAGAGCGCGCGGTTTTTCGGAAATTTTTCTTGCGCGGTGTCGGGACCTATTGTATAATACTTTGCAACGCAATATTTGTTTATGACGATCTCCGGGTCCCGTGCAATGGAAAGCCGTGAACCCTGTCAGGTCCGAGAGGAAGCAGCAGTAAGCGGTCCTTTCCATGTGACACGGAGTATCCCGGGGGTCGTCATGGGCAAATGTTGTTTTTTTATGGCTTTTTCGCATGGGCGCCGCCCGAAAAAAGGTATGAAACGTTTCAAATAATTTATGATAAAATAGTATGGTATTTTTATCGAAAAATTTTTTACGGAGGATACGGAAATGGAATATCGGATTGAGCATGACACATTGGGC
>CAVJQK010000088.1:0-5915 GCA_963651795.1 Erysipelotrichaceae bacterium
TTGCAGGTGTCGCCTGCGGCGACGAAAAAGTGCAAAGTGCAAAGTGCAAAGTGCATAGGCGAGCGGTGTCGCCTTCGGCGACAATCCTGTTTTATGCCGGCGGAGCCGGCGAGCGAGCGCAGCGAGCGATTATAAAAATGCCGCGCAGCGCACAGATTAAAGCGCATAGCGCACGGCGCACGGCGCATAGCCGTAGTACAAATGCCGCGCAGCGCACCTTTAAAGCTCCTAGCTCCTAGCTCCGGGCTCCTAGCCATTACACAAAAAGTGTACAAAAAGATTTTGAAAAATAATGAAATAACGTAATTTTAAGGAGGATTGTATATGTGCGGTATCGTGGGATACGTCGGAAAAGGGGAAGCGTCCGATTTTTTGATAGACGGACTTCGCCGCTTGGAATATCGCGGGTATGATTCGGCGGGCATCGCGGTGACGGAAAACGGGAAAATCAGAATTGTGAAAAAAGAGGGGCGCCTGGCGAATTTGGAAGCGGCGCTTGCGGAAAATCCCGTTTCCGGGCATATCGGCATCGGACATACGCGTTGGGCGACGCACGGGCGGCCCAGTGATCGCAATGCGCACCCGCACGGGGATTGCGATAATCATTTCGTCATCGTGCACAACGGTATTATCGAAAATTACATGGAAATCAAGGAGCGTCTTCTCGCGAAGGGGCACAAGTTTTCTTCGGAAACGGATTCCGAGGTCATCGCGCATTTGATGGAAGAGCTCGATACGGGCGATTTCTTGGAAACGGTGCGCAAAATTCTGCCGTATATCACGGGGACGTATACGCTTCTTTTCCTGGATCGGAATCATCCGGATACGATTATTTGCACGAAAAAAGATAATCCGCTCATCGTGGGTTTGGGCGAGGGTGAAAATTTCATCGCGTCGGATATTCCGGCGATTATCACGCATACGCGCCGCATTTACGTCCTGTCCGACGGAGAAATCGCCGTGGTGAAAAAGGACGGCGTGACGGTTTTCGATGCGGAAGGTCTTCCGATTTCGAAAAAGGTGCAGGAAGTGACGTGGACGGCGGAAGCGGCCGAAAAGGGCGGTTATCCGCATTTCATGCTGAAGGAAATTTACGAGCAGCCGAAAGCGGTGCGTGATACGGTGAATATTCACGTCGGGAAAGACGGGCTCGTCGTTTTCGAAGATTTGCATTGGACGCGCGCGGATTTGGAAAAATTCGATCGCGTGCTCATCACGGCGTGCGGCACGGCGTATCATGCGGGGCTCGTCGCGAAACATTACATCGAAAAATTCGTGAGAATCCCCGTCACGGTGGAAATCGCATCCGAATATCGTTACAGTCATCCGCTCACGACGGAGCGGACGCTGGCCATCGTGGTGAGCCAGTCCGGGGAAACGATCGATACGCTGGCGGCGCTCAAAGAAGCGAAACGCCTGGGCGCGCTCTCCGTCGCGGTCACGAATTCCATCGGCTCTTCCATTGCGCGCGAAGCCGAGTATACCATCTACACGCTGGCCGGTCCGGAAATCGCCGTCGCCTCCACGAAAGCGTACACGACGCAGCTCGTCGCGCTTCTCATGCTGGCCCTTTATATGGGACAGATTAAAGGCACCGTTTCCGAAGACGAAGTGCGGCGCCTCGTTTCCGCTTTGAAGAAACTGCCGGAGAATATCGAGGAAGTCCTCAAAGCGCGCGAAGAAATGGAAACTTTCGCCGAGACGCTCAAAAAGGCGGACGATATTTTCTACCTCGGTCGCAATATCGATTACGCCATCGCGATGGAAGGCGCATTGAAACTGAAAGAAATTTCCTACATTCACGCCGAAGCGTACGCGGGCGGCGAATTGAAGCACGGGACGCTCGCGCTTATCACGGCGGAGACGCCGGTCATCGCGGTCGTCACGCAGCACGAAATCGCGCCGAAAATGTACAGCAATATACAGGAAGTCCGCACGCGCGGCGCCGAAGTTTTGGGCATCGGGTATGCGGATGATGAGGATATCGGTCGCTATACGACCGAAGTTGTGCGGATTCCGCGTGTCGACGACATCATTGCGCCGGTCCTTTCCGTCATTCCCATGCAGCTTTTGGCCTATTACACGGGCATTAAAAGAGGAAACGACGTCGATAAACCGAGAAACCTCGCCAAATCGGTGACGGTGGAATAAGGAGGCATTTCCATGGATATCGTATTTTCCGGCATCCAGCCGAGCGGAGATTTGACGCTCGGAAATTATCTGGGCGCTCTTAAAAATTTCATTCCTTTCCAGGAAGATAAAGAATGTTATTATTGCATCGTGAATCAGCACGCCATCACCGTGCCGCAGGATCCGAAGGAACTCCACGCGCGCACGAGAAATTTGGCGGCGCTCTACATCGCCTGCGGCCTCAATCCGAAGAAAGCGACGATTTTCGTGCAATCGGAAGTGCCGGAGCACGCGCTCATGGGCTGGATTATGATTTGCACGGCGTCGGTGGGCGAAATGGAACGCATGACGCAATATAAATCGAAAGCCAGAAAAGAAGAAAATAAAGAAGGTTTCATTCCTCTCGGCCTCATGACTTATCCGCCGCTCATGGCCGCCGATATTTTGCTTTATCAGGCGAAACTCGTCCCGGTCGGCGACGATCAGCGCCAGCATATTGAAATCACGCGCGATTTGGCGCAGCGTTTCAATTCCCGCTACGGTGCGGAAGTTTTCACGCTTCCGGAAATGTGGGCGCCCAAAGGCGGCGCGCGCGTCATGAGCTTGCAGGATCCGACGAGCAAAATGTCCAAATCGGACGATAACGAAATGGCGACGATTCACATGCTGGACGAACCGGATGTCATCGTGCGGAAAATCAAGCGCGCCGTCACCGATTCTCTCGCGCATGTGCATTACGATAAGGACGCCCAGCCCGGCGTATCCAATTTGATGAGCATTCACGCCGCGTTTTCCGGGAAAAGTTTCGAAGAAATCGAAGCGATGTATGAAGGGCAGGGCTACGGCGTGCTGAAAAAAGACGTCGCGGATCTCGTCGTTTCCGGTATGTCGCCGATTCTGTCCCGTTACAAAGAACTCATGGGGAGCCCCGAATTGGATCAAATTCTGGACGACGGACGCGAAAAGGCGCATGAAAAAGCGAAGAAAACGTATGAAGCCGCCATTCGCGCGATGGGTCTCTACAGATAAAGGTATATATAAAGAAACAAATAAAGGAAACGACCGTATTCGTTTTGTTTCCCAAAGGAGGAGATCGGCATGATTCTTTCGGGAAAAGAAATCGTGCGCCATCTGGGGCATGAAATTGTCATCGATCCGTTTCGTCCGGAGCAGGTCAATCCGAACAGTTACAATTTGACGTTGGCCGACGAGCTCATGGTCTACGATACGCATGAGCTGGATATGAAAAAAAAGAATACCGGCCATATGTTGAAAATTCCGCCGGAGGGATTTTTGCTGCAGCCGAATACTTTGTACCTGGGTCGGACGAGGGAATATACGAAGACGGAATGCTTCGTTCCGATGCTCGAGGGCCGCTCTTCCGTGGGGCGCCTGGGGCTGTTTATCCACGTCACGGCGGGCTTCGGCGACGTCGGCTTCGCCGGTTTCTGGACTCTTGAAATGTTCTGTGTGCAGCCGATTCGGATTTATGCCGGGGTGGAAATTTGCCAAATTTATTTCCACACGGTCTTGGGTGAGGCCGATAAATATACGGGAGGCAAGTATCAAAATAATGTAGGAATTCAACCCAGCCTACTTTACAAAGACTTTGAGTGATAGTATAATTACACGTAGTTAAAAATACATCAGCCGAGCAAAGAAGCGATCGGGGCGTAAATATTTTGCGTCCGTTGCTTCTTTTTGTTTTTTCCGGGTGATGATTGCGGGACGCTTGGCACCCGTGAAAAATGTGGGAGGGAATACTTATGAACAAAACCATGAAACGTGCATTGCTGGCAGGGCTGGCTTGCGTAGCGGGAGCTGCGATTCTCACCGGCTGCGGCGGCGGTTCTTCGAGCAGCGGCAGCAACGACAAGAAATTCTTGAATATCGCAACCGGCGGTACCGCAGGTACGTACTATCCGCTGGGCGGCGCTTTGGCCGAACTCCTGAATAAAAACATTCAGGGCATGAATGCCAGTGCACAGTCCACGGGCGCATCCGTTGCCAACGTCAACATGCTGAAAGACGGCTCCGTCGATATCGCCTTCATCCAGAACGATATCGCATACTATGCGGCAAACGGCACCGAAATGTTCAAAGATAAACAGTTCGCCGGCCTGCGCGGTATCGCCGCTCTCTATCCGGAAACCGTACAGTTCGTCACCACGGCCGATTCCGGCATTAAATCCATTTCCGACATCAAAGGCAAAAAAGTCGCCGTCGGTGCATCCGGCTCCGGCGCGGAAGCCAACTGCCGTCAGATTCTGGCAGCGGCCGGCATCACCTATGATGACATCACTCCGCAGTACCTCTCCTTCGGTGAAGCGGCCGATGCGCTGAAAGACGGAAACGTCGATGTGGGCGTCGTCGTAGCCGGTTTCCCGACCGCTGCGATTCAGGACCTCGGTGCTTCCAAATCCGCCGTCGTCGTCGATATCGACGAAGCGATTCAGGAAAAACTGAAAGCACAGTATTCCTACTTCACCCCGATTACCATTCCGGCCGGCACGTATCCGGGACAGGAAGCGGATGTTAAGACTGTCGCCGTCAAGTGCGTCATTGTCACCACCGATAAGATGGACGATAAGATGGGCGAAGCTGTTGCGAAAGCTATCTACAACAACCTCGATCGCATGAAAGCCGCACATGCCGTAGGCAAATACATCACGAAGGATACCGCTCTCGAAGGCATGTCCGTCAAGATGAACGCCGGCGCAGAGAAGTTCCTGAAGAATTAATTTGAGCAAGAGAACGGTTCTATATGCGGCGGCACTCATCCTGGCGGGTATCGCCGCATATTTTCTGTCATGTCCGTATCTGTTCGGGCAGACAAAAGACGGTTGGCTTTTCGTGACGCGTGTGCGGCCGGGTTTCCCCATTAAGTGGGAATATCGGCACTCCGTCATGAAGACGCACATTGAGGAATATCTCGCCGTGAACGAGGCCGCGGACGGTCTCATCCTTCACGCCACGAAGTATCAATCTTTCGGCGTGGGGCTTCCTTTCTGGGAAGGGGACGGACATTTTCGTCAAGAAGGACAATGGTTCATCATGGACGACATGGAGCGTCCGTATCCGACATTGTCCCTTCGGAACGGAGTTTCCAATGACGGCGTCATTACGGTGGGAGAGACCTCATACCGATTGGCAGAGCTCATGCCTCTCGGATCGGAGCTGTATTTATATGTGGCTCCGCTGTACAAAGGATATTGGATGAAAAAATTGTTTCGATAATCGTAGGAGGTGATTTTGTTGGACGACTTGAAGGATAAAAACCTAAACGAGGGTGCTGCCGAAGACGGCTCCATGTCGGAGGAACTTCAGAAAAAACTGAAGAAACTGGACAAGGAATCCAACACGGTGGAGTATACGGGTATTTGGGCCAGAATCATTGCCTATCTCTGCATTGCTTTCTCTTTATTCCAGTTGTATACCGGCTTGATGGGGACATTTGACGCGATGATTCAGCGCGCCGTCCACCTGTCTTTCGGCATTGTGCTCGTGTATCTTCTCTGCCCGACGAAGCGCTCGTGGGTAAAAGGCGGAAACGTACATGTCGTGGATTTGATGATGGCGCTCTTGGCGCTCATCCCGCCCATGTACGTCCTGCTCAATTATCAGCAGCTCATTCTTCGCGCGGGCACCGTGACACCGGCCGATGTCGTCATCGGGACGCTCGGTATCGTCATGGTCATCGAAGCGGCGCGTCGTATCGTCGGTCTTCCGATCGTCATCGTCGTACTCGGCTTCATTGCCTACGGTTTCCTCGGACCGTACATGCC
>CAVJQK010000089.1:0-5836 GCA_963651795.1 Erysipelotrichaceae bacterium
GCACACGACTTTGGCAACGCCGGGCTCAAAGTCCAAAGGCCCTCCGCAATTGGGGCATTTATAACTGACGGAAGTATCTGACATGGTTTCACCTCATTTAATCGGGAAATGGGAAAGAGAAAAGGGGGAAGGGGAAAGGGGCTTGCTCGGCTTGCTGCACCATTTGTGCTGACAGACGTGAGACTATGAGACTGTCAGACTGTCAGACTTTAATTTGTGTCGCCTTCGGCGACGATTTCTTATTATCGGCGCTGCGCGCTTCGCCGGCTTCGCCGGCATAAAACAGGTTCGTCGCATAGCGACACCGGTCAAAGTCTCATGTCTCACGTCTCCCCGTCTCATGTCTTGAGCACTCATGAAATTCCAAGCCGAGTACCCATATCAACGCTTCTCTCTTTTTTACGCTTTATCTTCCTCCCCAATAGGATCGCCGCAATTCGGGCAGAATTTCGGAATATTCGTCATATCTTCCGGTTCCCAGCCGCATTTGCCGCATTTGATGTGCGGCGCCGCTTCCGGTTTTTTGCTTCCGCAATTCATACAGAATTTCCCGGTATTCACCGTACCGCAGGAGCAGGTCCAGCTTTCCGGCGCCGCCGGTTTCGGTTTCCCGCATTCGGCGCAGAATTTTCCGGTATTTCCGGTCTTCCCGCAGGAGCAGATCCAGGAAACGACCGGCTCGGGCTTCGGTTTCCCGCATTCGGCGCAGAATTTACCCGTGTTTCCGGTTTTGCCGCAGGAGCAGGTCCAGCTTTCGGACGCCGGAGCCGCTGCGGCCGCCTGCTGCTGCTGCATTTGCACCTGCTGCTGCATCTGTCCGTACATGCCCATGCCCGCGTTTCCGGCCATGCCCATGCCGATGAAAGCGCCCATCGCGCCCATGTTTCCTTCATTTTGCGCCGCCATCCGCATCGCATCGCTCGTGGAATCGGCCATCGCACCCATCGCCAAATTCGGATTGGACATGGAATGCGCCATCTGGACTTTCTGCAGCTTCGCTTCGTCTTCCTCATTCGCTTTGATGCTGTCGACGCCGAAGGAAACGATTTCAATGCCGCGCAAATCTCTCCATTTCTGCGAAAGAATGTCATTCAGCGCATCCGCGATTTCCATCGTGTGACCCGGCAGCTCCGTGTAATCGATTTTGAGCGCGGACAATTTCGCAAATGCCGGCTGCAGCGCCGTGCGAAGTTCCGTCCGAAGCATGCTGTCGATAGCGCTGCGGTCGTAGCGATCCGCCGTGTTTCCGGTCACATTCGTATAGAAAAGCATCGGATCCATGATGTGATAGCTGTATTCGCCGAAGCAACGAATGCGCATCGTCAGCACCTGCCCCGTCACATTATCGAAAGATTTGAACGGCACTTCCGAAGGCGTCCCGTATTTGTTTCCGAGAATTTCCTTCATATTGAAATAATAGACGCGCTGATCTTTCCCGGTGTCGCCGCCCATGGTGAAACGTTCTTTCATTTTCTTCAGAACATCGACGACGCCCGTTTTGAGATCGCCCGTGAAGAGAGACGGCTCGGTCGATTTGTCGTACACATATTCGCCCGGTTCATTGCAAAGCTCGACGACGCGGCCCTGCTCCACGATCATCATGCACTGGCCGTTATTCACCGCAATGCGCGAGCCGTTCGAAATAATATTATCCTCGGCACTCGTATTCGAGCTGCGGCCCTGCGAAGAAAGACGTTTCTGCCCTTTCACCATCAATGTATCCGCGTCCATCGAATCGCAATAGAAAAATTCTTTCCACTGGTCGCCCAGCGTCCCGCCGATAGCGCCGATACCCGCCTTAATCAAACCCATAGGATGTCCTCCTTATTATGAAATACCGGAAACTCCCGGTTACCCGCCCTTCGCCGGTCTCGCCCGCAAAGCTGCGTGTGAAGAAAAGGGAATACGGGAGAATAAATTCTCTTATGATAAGTTTATCAGATTTGAAACGCAAATTCAATCTGACGGCTCCGTTTTGTATAATAAAAACTATATATAACACATATTGCGAGAAACGGGCATGAGGCATGGGGCATGAGGCATGAGGTTCAGGATGCGCTCCGCGCATATCTTGTTTTATGCCGGCGGAGCCGGCGAGGCGCTTTGCGCCGATTAAAACAGGATTCGTGCCCGAAGGGCACACCTATTAAAGCTCCTAGCTCCCAGCTCCCAGCTCCTATCTCCCAGCTCCCGGCTCCCAGCTCCCGGCTCCCAGCTCCCGGCTCCCAGCTTTCTCGTCATGATACGCAAAAGGGCCGCGACGAATGCGTCGGCATTTCGTCACGGCCCTTGTTTTATCTGCTTATGTTACCAAGATTTTTTATTCCACAGTCTCTTCCCCCACTTTCTCCGATACAGTTTCTTCCGCATCAGGAGCAGGGAGGTCTGCGGCGGGAGCGGGGTCGGGAGCGGTAAGGGCACGTTGTTCTGCCCTTCTCTCAGCGGCTCTGTCCATAGTTTTTGTTTTAAAATCTTCGGCAGCGCTGCGAAAGTTGCCACGGGCATTCTCCGCCGCCCGCGCGGCATTTTCTTTCACATCGCGTGCTTTTTCTTTCATTTTTTCGGCTTTCTCGGCCGCTTTCGCCTTCGCTTCTTCGACGCGTACGGCCGCTTCCGCTTTTGCGATTTCCGCTTTGATCTTCGCTTCATTCATGCGAACGCGCGCTTCGGCTTTCGCTTTCTCCGCGGCGAGCTCCGCCTCGGCCATGCGAATATCCGCTTCCTTGCGAAGCGTTTCCGCCCGCTGCCGCAATTCTTCGATTTTATATTTGGCTTCCTCGCGAAGATCCGCGGACGTTTCCTTCGCCGTTTCCTTCCATTCGCCGGATTTTTCCTTCGCTTTCCGTCCGAGCTCTTTGGCCGCGCGCGCGCCTTCCTCTTTCGCGACATCGCCCGCGCCCAAAATCGTGTATTTCGCGTTTTCGATTTGCTCTTCGGAAACGCCGGCCGCTTTCAGCGCTTCGCAAATTTTCGCACCGGCAAGCCCGGCCGCCGCCGCGATACCCTTCGTGATTTTTCCGAACGCTTCATGCGCTTCGTCCGGTTTATATTCCTTCTCCGCTTCCGTGAAATCGACGCTTTCATCGCCGAGCGGCACATCCTTTTTCGGATCCGCCTCGATTTCGTCCGCGCGGGCTTCGCCTTCCTCTTTCGCTTCTTCGAAAACGGCCAAATACGGTTTCACATCGTCGGGCATGCCGTCTTTGATCCACTGCTTCGCCGCTTTGCCGACACCGTACGTGACGCCGACGGCAATCGGAATCTGCATAAGCGGAATCGGGATGAGCGTCGCCGCCAGCGTCCCCGTGACGGTCCCGCCGAGCGCGCCGATAAAGGCAAGCGCCGATTTTTCCACCAAATCGATATTGTACACTTTCCCGATTTTCACGATCATGTACACTTCATTCGCCATGAGAGTGAGCGAGCCGACGAAAGGCAGCACCACAATCGCGCCCGCGCGCGCCGCCGCCCAATGAATGAGCGAATCGGCCGCCTCGTCCCGGTCGTCGCGAATATCCACCTCGACTTCGGCCTCGTCTTCCGGCAACTCGTCGTAATCCGCTTCGCCGTCCACATTTTCGACGGGAAGCTCGGCTTCCGCGACTGTCATCGGGAGCGTTTCCACATTATCTTCGGGAATTTCCTTCACCTCTTCGACCGGAAGCGCCTCCACATCGGGCGTCGCCGGTTCTTCGGCCGTTTCGGAAACTTCTTCCGCCGGAGCTTCGGCCGCTTCGGTAATTTCGGAAACTTCGGAAACTTCTTCCTTTACTTCCTCCGCCGCTTCCGGAGCCGCTTCAGTGACCGCTTCCTCGGCCGTTTCCTTTTTCAGTTCTTCTTCCATGTATTTCCCCTCCTCTTTCGGAAAAATCGGTCCATACGAATTCTTTGTTTCTATTATACTATAATTTTTCAATCTTTCACCAATCCGTGAGGCCGCCGTCCACCGGGATGAGACTTCCCGTCATGAAAGACGCTTTTTCGGACAGAAGAAACGCGATGACTTCGCCGACTTCTTCGGGCCGCCCGATGCGCCCCAAAGGATAAAGCGCCGCCATTTCATCTCTGTCCGCACCCGCGTCGATTTGCTTTTGCAAAAGCGGCGTGTCGATATCGCCGGGACAAACGCCGTTCATCCGAATCCCGTCGACGGCAAGCTCGAGCGCCGCCGATTTTGTGAAACCGGCCACCGCGCCTTTGGCCGCGCCGTACAGACTGCATTGGACATTGCCGCGCACGGCCGCATCGGAAGCGACCGTCACGATGCTGCCCCGCGTCTTTCGGAGATACGGCACCGCCGCGCGCACAAGCGCCATCGTGCCGAATACATTCACCGCAAAAGAACGGGAAATTTCCTCATCCGTCAGATTTTCCAAAAGTCCTTCCGAATAGAAACCGGCCGCGCAGACGAGCCCGCAAATCGGCCCGATTTCCGCCGCACGCAAAACCGCTTTTTCACAATCCGCCGTCACGCTCACATCGCACGGCATGTACACACTTTGCGGAATTTCCGCCGCCGCTTTTTCACCGCGCGCCGCGTCCCGTCCCAAAAGCACGCACACGTATCCGTCCCTTGCAAGGCAACGCGCCGCCGCGAGCCCGATTCCCGACGTCCCGCCGGAAATGATTACGATTTTCGTTTCCATATTTCAGTTTCCGCCCCGAACATGAAATAAGAGCCGCGCCGCGAGCCGCTTATTTCACGATATCGGCCAAATACACAAAGACGATGCCCTCTTTTTGCAGCACCGGCACCATTTGACGAAACGCTTCCGCCGTATGTGGCCGGCAATGTCCGATGATAATCGCCGTCCCGCGCTCCTTCGCCATCTCCGCGCCCTTTCGAATCATCGCTTTGATATCCGCCGTCTCCGCGGAATTATCCACGAAAAGTTCGTTTCGCGCATAGGAAACGCCGTACGCCGCGGCCGCAATGTCTGCGACCGTCGTCGTATTCGTCGCGCTGTCGAAGAAAAACATATGTTTGGCCGCAAGCGTTTTCATCACGACATTCATCGTCGGCCGGTGAATCGTCGCTTTCGAACCCTGATGATTATTCATCCCGATCGCTTCCGGAATCTGCGCCATCGAATCGGACAGAATTTTTTGCATTTGCTCGGCCGTCATCGAAGTCAGCAGCACGATGGGCTCCATCCCGTTTCCGGAAACCGTTTCCATCGGCTGATGAATGATGACGGGAAGGCCGCTCTTCGCCCATTCCGCCGCCGCTTCCCGCGTGTGCGGCTGATTCGGCATGACGGCCAGCGTAAGCGGAATGCCCATTTTTTCGTACACGCGCTGCGAATCCAAATCGCGCCCGCCGTCATCGATGACGACGACAAGACGCCCGGTCGTTTTTTTCGGCGCCGCTTTTCCTTCATCCTTTGATTTTTTATGTTCGGTCTCCGTTTTCTTTTCGGAAACTTTCTTTTCATCCGTTTTCTTCTCTTCCTCATCGCCGCCCGTCACGCTTTTAATCGTATCGACGACGCGCTCGGTGACGGAAAGATTTTTTTCGCCCGTATCCTCCGGCGCCGATTGGAAATTCATACAAGCCGCCAGCACGCAGGCGACCATGAAAAATAAAAACGAAAAAAGGAGTCCGTGCCCGGAAGATTTTTTACGCGCCGCGCGCTTCGTCACCGTTTTTCGCTTCACCGGTTTTTTCTTCTCCATGACAAACTCCTTTCTGCTTTTCTCTTCATTATATCACGAAGGACATTATCGTAAAAAGGCATGAAATAAAGTGCAAAGTGCATAGTGCATAGTGCATAGTGCATAGTGCATAGTGCAAAGTGCATAGTGCATAGATAAAACAGGAATTGTCGCGAAGCGA
>CAVJQK010000090.1:0-5622 GCA_963651795.1 Erysipelotrichaceae bacterium
TCGGGAGTATTAGGGCTATTATATAATAAGTGTACACTTTTTGCCATTACTTTTTTTCAATAAAGCAATAAAATTTTTCGGATAGCGGGGGATTATTTTGCCGGGCTTGATAAGAGGAAATCGTATAAATTGATATGGGTAAAGGTATCTTGTGATAAATCGATGGGGTCGGCGGTGATGAGCAACTTGGGGAATTTGTCTGAAATTTTGGAAAAGGGTCGGATTTCTCTTTGTAATACGGTGTCGTCCATCGCGGAGAGTGCGACTTGTATGTATAATTTTTCGTTTCCTCCGGCAGCGATGAAATCGATTTCCAGGTCATCGTATTTGCCGACATAAACGGTATAGCCGCGTCGTTTGTATTCCAGAAATACTATATTTTCGACGGCATGTCCCAAATCGCCGGTCTTGTAACCTAAGAGCTCGTTGCGGAGGCCCAAGTCGGAGAGATAATATTTCCCATTGGTACGAAGGCGTTCTTTTCCGCGGATGTCATATCGCTCGCAAGGATAGATGACGAAGGCATTTGACATGAGGGAGAGGTAATTGTCGACTGTGTCAACGGAAATTTTATGGCCTTGCGATTTCAGTGTATTGGCTATGGCAGAGGCGGAAAGGGTATTTCCGATATTGTCGAAGACGAATTTGGCTACTTTGAAAAAAGCGCCTTCGTTGCGGATGTTTCCGCGAAGCAGAATGTCTCGGCTGAAAATAGAATCAAATAAACCGGCCATAATCGCATCGCGGAGATCGGCATTTTCCGCCAGCGCTACGGCGGGAAATGAACCGAGGCGAAGGTAATCGTTGAAGGCGGTTTCTTTTTGTGTGATATCCGTGCCGCGGAAAGTCATGAATTCTTTGAAGGAAAGCGGATATATTTTGATTTCCGCATAGCGGCCGGTGATATAGGTGAGGTATTCGCCGGAAAATACGCGTGAATTGGAGCCGGTGATGTAGATGTCTAAGGGAAATGTGACGCGAAGGCTGTTTACGATTCGCGGCCAGCATTCCAGTTCCTGTACTTCATCGATGAAAAGGTAGTGCCGTGTATCATCTCGGATTCGTTCGGAAACGTAGTGATGCAGCGCTTCGGCGCGGCGAAGGGAATCGAATTCAAATTTTTCATAATTGACGGTGATGATGTGGTCGTCCGGGATTCCTTCTTCTTTGAGGCGGTCGGCGAAAAGCGCCAGTAATGTGGATTTGCCGCAGCGTCTGATTCCGGTGATGATTTTAATCAGATCGGTATCTTTGGCGGCGGCTAATTGGTTCATGTAATAGTCTCTCGGTATCATTATATCCCTCCTTGTTTTTCTATTATAAGTCGATAAAAAGGAAAAATCAAAAAGTTTTTCGAGTGGCAGTCGAAAAACTTTTTGATTTTCGATTTTTTTCGAGTGGGAATCGGGGAATATTTCCATAGCAAAAAACCGTTTCCCTTATTTTCGGTGCGATTTTAAGGGAAACGGGGAATGGATAAGGGGAAATGATTTCCGGTTCGTCCCAATATTTGAAAATTCGTCCAAAATTTGATAAAATTGGACGAAAAGAATGATATTTGGACGAAAGGAGTGGCCATGAGGCGATTTGATTATGCGTTGCTTGAGACGCGAGTTTGGGATACGGATATAGTAAATATGATCGGAAAAATTCATGAGTGCAAGGGAAGGCAGGCGGTGTGGAAAGGGGAAAAACCGGCCGAGCTTACGCGTCTCATTGAAATTGCGAAAATTCAAAGTACCGAGGCATCCAATAAAATCGAAGGAATTGTGACGACGTCCGCGCGGATGAAAAAGTTGTTTGCGGAAAAGACGACGCCGCGAAATCGGGATGAGGATGAAATCATGGGATATCGGGATGTGTTGGAGACGATTCATGAAAATTATGAGTATATCCCGATAAAGCCGACGTATATTTTGCAATTGCATCGGGATCTTTTAAAGAAGGCGAAGCTTTCTTTTGCCGGACATTTCAAAAATTGTCAAAATTACATCAATGAGACGCTGCCGGATGGGACGAATATCACGCGGTTTGTGCCGGTGGAGCCGTACGATACGCCGCGAGCTGTGGAGGAGCTGTGTGAGGCGTACGAGCGGGCGAGATTGCGGGAAAAAATCGACGCGCTTCTTCTGATCCCGATTTTCCTTAACGATTTCCTTTGTATTCATCCTTTCAATGACGGAAACGGGAGAATGAGTCGATTGCTGACGTTGCTTCTTCTGTATCAAAACGGATACGAGGTGGGGAAATATATCAGTGTCGAAAAGCAGATCGAAAAGACGAAGGATTTGTATTATACGGCGCTGCAAGAGGCCGGTATTGGCTGGCATGAAGGAAATAATGATCCGGTGCCGTTTGTTCGGTATATGCTGCAAGTGATTTTGGCTTGTTATGCGGAGATGGAAGAGCGAATCGGGACGGTTTCGAAAACCGGGCGCGGTGTGTCGGCTTATGATAAGGTCAAAGCGTATGCGGAAGAGAAAATCGGACCGTTTACCGGCGCAGATGTTGCGGCGCATTGCCCGGGTATCGGTCGATCTTCGGTTTTGGCGGCTTTGAAGAAGTTGACGGAAGAAGGGCGGATCGAGAAAAAGGGAGTCGGGAAAAATACATTTTATGTGCGAATAGAAAAATGATGGTTTCCAAGACAAAAAGCATCGGGTGTGGGCTCGGTGCTTTTTTCGTTTTGTTTTTTAATTTTCGGAAACGAAGGGGGAGATGAAATTTTGCCATTCGGCGGGATCGGGCGTGCCGAAAAGTTTGGTGAGGGCGTCGTAGGTGACGAGGTGTTGGCGGCCGGCCGCGCGGGTTTCTTCGGGCGAAAGGCGTGCGGCGCGGTGGCCGGCTCCGGCAGCGGCGCTTCGGATTTCTTCGGAGGGGCGGTGCCAGATGGGCGCGGCTTCGGGCGGTGTGAAGACGAGGAGGAGCGGAAGCAGATTGCGGAGGTTTCCGCCTGTGGGCGTTTCGGTTTCGGAAATGGATTTTTCGAGGGCGGATTTGAGATAGAGGGCGGTTTTCCCGGAGGGCTTGAAAATATGTTTCGGAATTTCGCCGGTTTCTCTTTGTTTCTTCAGATCTTTTTCGGACATTTGTAAAAGTTCGGCGGCTTCTTTTTCGGTGAGGACGTCGGTCAAAATGTCCGGGAAGTTGAGGGGCGTCCATGCGAGATCGCGGGTGAGCGCGTCCCATGTGTCTTTGTCGCAGACGAGGAAACCGGCGGGGTCCTCTGCGCAGACGAGGCGCCCGGGAAGGCGGCGGCCGGCGGAAAAGTTTCGGACGGCGGCGCGGGTGACGGTTTCGTCTTCCGTTGTGGCGACGGGGAGTCCGGAAATTTCCGACGCTGCGGCCTGTTGCGGCCGAGGAAGCGGCGGGGAAAGGTAGAGGTTTCCGGCCGAAGAGGCGGCGCAAAAGGCGGGTGGGCGCGCCAAAAGCCGCGCGGCGTAGGCGGTTTCCGCATCCGCGCGGGAGAGGGCGGCGTAGAAAAGTTTCGGCATCAGAGAGTCTTCACGATGTCTTTCAAATCTTTTTTGTGCGTGTGTTGCGGGAAGGGTTTGGCGCCTTCTTCGCGGTAGCCCAGAGGCAGGAAGAGGACGATTTTTTCATTTTCCGGCAATCCGAATATTTCTTCGGCTTTTGCATTGGCGAAACGGTTGATCCAGATGCTGTCGACGCCGATGTCGTAGGCTTCGAGCATCATGTGCGTCGCGACGATGCTGACGTCTTCGACGCCCGAATGGATGCTGTCTTGCAGTTCGTTTTTCCACTCTTCATCGGTGTTGTAGGCGAGCATGAGGACGATGGGGGCGCCGTAGCGACACGGCGTGAGTGAATCCATTTTCGCCAGCGCTTCTTTCGACTCTAAGATGTAGATGCGCTGCGGCTGGAAGTTTTTTGCCGTCGGTGCGGCGTTTCCCGCTTCCAAAATCAGATTGAGTTTTTCTTTTTCAAGGGGTTTGTCCGAGAATTGGCGGACGGCGAAGCGGGCTTTGCAAAGGTCCATGAAACTTGTCATAAGAAGGCTCCTTTCGTTGATAGCGTTTTGTGAAAATAAGAGTGTTTTGCTTCCGGTAAAGGCATGCGGCATGTAAGTTGATGCGTTGATGCGAGAAGCGTTGATGCGATTCAGGATGCGCTGCGCGCATATCCGTCTTATGCCGGCGGAGCCGGCGAGGCGCTTCGCGCCGATTAAAACAGGAATCGTCGCCGCAGGCGACACTTGTTTCCTATGCACTATGCACTTTATTTGTATATATTATAGCAGAATAATAAAAATATATGACAAGCTATTGAATTTGCGGCGTAGGATAGGTAAAATAAGGTGTGACGCTGTTGGTTAATGAAAATTTTCGAAATATATGTTAGGCAAACGGAGGGAGATTATGAGACAGATTCGCAAAGTCTTGGTCGCCAATCGCGGTGAGATTGCCATTCGCGTGTTCCGCGCTTGCAATGAGCTCGGAATTCGGACGGTGGCGATTTATTCGAAGGAAGATATTTTGTCGCTGCACAGAAACCGCGCCGATGAGGCGTATCTGGTCGGCGAAGGGAAGAAACCGGTCGATGCGTATTTGGATATGGACGATATCATTCGCATTGCGAAGGAGCACGACGTCGATGCCATTCATCCGGGCTACGGTTTCCTGGCGGAGAACGCGGAATTTGCGCGGCGTTGCGAAGCGGCCGGTATTATTTTCATCGGCCCGCGCGTCGAGCATCTCATCATGTTCGGCGATAAGGTCAATGCGCGCATTCAGGCGGAAAAAGCGGATATTCCGATGATTCCGGGCACGAAGGGCGCCGTTTCCTCTTTCAAAGAAGTGAAGGAATTTGCGGAAACGCACGGTCTCCCGATCATGATTAAAGCCGTCAACGGCGGCGGCGGGCGCGGGATGCGCAATGTCGATTGCATGGAAGATTTGGAAGAAGCGTATCAGCGCGCGAAATCCGAAGCGAAGATGGCGTTCGGCGACGACGCGGTCTACGTCGAAAAATGCATCATGAATCCGAAGCACATCGAAGTGCAGGTCATGGGGGATGAGGCGGGAAACATCGTCCATCTCTACGAACGCGATTGCTCCATTCAGCGCCGTCATCAGAAAGTCATCGAAATGGCGCCGGCGTGGTCGCTGCCCGTTTCCCTTCGTGAGGAAATTTGCGCCGCGGCCGTGAAACTCATGAAAAACGTGAGCTACCTCAATGCCGGCACGTGCGAATTCCTCGTGGATCAGGATGAAAAACATTTCTATTTCATTGAAGTCAATCCGCGCGTCCAGGTCGAGCACACGGTCACCGAGCTCGTCTGCGATGTGGATATCGTCAAAGCGCAGATTTTGATTGCCGAAGGATACAGCCTCGATTCCAAAGAAGTCGGCATCGGCCGCCAGGAAGATGTTTCCTATCACGGCATGGCCATTCAGTGCCGTATCACGACGGAAGATCCGCAGAACGGATTCATGCCGGATACGGGCAAAATCATCGCGTACCGCTCCGGCGGCGGCCCCGGTATCCGTCTCGATGCGGGCACGGCCTACACCGGCGCCGTCATTACGCCCTACTATGATTCCCTCCTCGTCAAAGTCACCGGCTACGCGAAGCGTCCCATCGATGCGATTTCCCGTATGC
>CAVJQK010000091.1:0-5618 GCA_963651795.1 Erysipelotrichaceae bacterium
ATGATCAAAGAAGCGATTCAAAAAATTGTCGGTAAAGGAGATCTCTCCTACGACGAAGCGTATGAAGTGATGAATGAAATTATGGACGGAAAAACGTCGCCGACGCAAAACGCGGCGTTCCTGGCGGCTCTTTCCACGAAGAGTACAAGGGCGGAAACGCTCGATGAAATTTCCGGCTGCGCGGTGGCTATGCGCGAGCACGCGACGCCGGTGGCGCATCCGGGTATGAAAGTTTTGGAAATTGTGGGAACCGGCGGCGATAAATCCGACAGTTTCAATATTTCCACGACGTCCGCTTTCGTCATCGCGGCGGCGGGCGTGAAAGTGGCGAAACACGGAAACCGTGCGGCATCGTCCAAGTCCGGGACGGCCGAAGTGCAGGAAGCGCTCGGGGCGAATATTTCTCAGAATCCGGAAAAAGCCCTCGACATGCTCGGAAAAGTCGGTTTCTGTTTCCTCTTTGCGCAAAAATACCACACGGCCATGAAATATGTGGGCTCTATTCGCAAAGAATTGGGGTTCCGCACGGTGTTCAATATTTTGGGACCTTTGACGAATCCGGCGAATCCCGATTATTTCCTCTTGGGCGTGTACGACGGATATCTGGTGGAGCCGGTGGCGAAAGTGCTGGATAAGCTCGGCGTGAAAAATGCGCTCGTCGTCTACGGGGAAGATCAATTGGATGAAGTTTCCCCCTCGGCGCCGACGCTTGTGTGCGAACTCAAGGACGGTTATTATCGGACGACGGAAATCACGCCGGAGGATTTCGGCCTCGTCCGCGGAAAGAAAGAGGAATTGGCGGGCGGCACGCCGGAAGAAAATGCGGAAATCACGAAGGGAATTCTTTCCGGGAAAATCCAAGGCACGAAGAGAAATGCGGTGCTCATGAATGCGGGGCTGGCGCTGTACGCGGCCAATGCCGTTTCCTCAATGAAAGAAGGCATCGAAAAAGCCGCGGCTTTAATCGACAGCGGCGCGGCTTACAAAAAGATGGAAGCGTATATTGAAGAATCCAATCGGTGAGTATGATGATTTTAGATGAATTGGCGGCGGAAACGAGGAAACGAATCGCGGTGCTGCGTGAAAACGGATATTACGGCCGCATCCGTGATGAGATGAAACGGTTCCGGCCGCGGGACGATGATTTATTTTACAAAAATCTGGCGCGGCCCGGGCTCTCGCTCATTTGCGAATTGAAAAAAGCGTCGCCGTCGAAAGGCGTCATCAGTGAGGAATTTCCTTACGAACGCATTGCCGCGGAATATGAAAAAGGCGGTGCGGCCGCGATTTCCTGCCTGACGGAGCCGACGAAGTTTCTGGGAGATATCGGTTATCTCAAAATTGTCGCGGAGGAAGTTTCCATTCCTGTCCTTCGGAAAGATTTCATCGTGGATGTGTGCCAGATCGAGGAAGCGGCTCTCGCCGGGGCTTCGGCGATTCTGCTCATCGCCGCCATTCTCACCGATGCGGAAATGAAAAGTTTCTATCGGTCCGCGAGAGATCTCGGTTTGGGCGTCTTGTGCGAGGCGCATGATGAGGCGGAAATCGAGCGCATTGCGGAAACGGACGCGCGCATCATCGGCGTCAATAACCGCGATTTGCGTGACTTTTCCGTAAAACCGGAAACGACGGAGCGGCTCGCGAAACAGATTCCGAAAGGCAGCATTCTCGTTTCCGAAAGCGGTATGACATCGCCCGCTGTCGTGAAACGGATGAAAGAGGCCGGCGCCGATGCGGTGCTCATCGGAGAAATGCTCATGCGGGCGGAGAATCGCATCGCGCTCTTGGCGGAATTGACAAAACTGTAAAGCAACGAATTTTTAAAGTTTCTTCATATATTTTGCAAAGACGGAAAAGGAGAATCGGACATGATAACAAGATTCGGTGAATTCGGCGGGCAGTACGTCCCGGAAATTTTGATGAATGAAGTGAAACGCGTGCAAAAAGCGTTCGAGGAATGCAAAAACGATCGCGCGTTCCAGGATGAAATGCACGATTTATTCAAAAATTACACGGGCCGTCCGTCGCTCCTCTACGAAGCGTTGAATATGGAAAAAGATTTCGCAGGACCCCGCATTTTCCTGAAGCGTGAAGATTTGAATCACACGGGCGCGCACAAAATCAATAACTGCATCGGGCAGGCGCTCCTCGCCAAGCGGATGGGGAAGACGCGCCTCATTGCGGAAACGGGCGCCGGCCAGCATGGTGTCGCGACGGCGACGATTGCGGCGCTTTTCGGCATGGAATGTGAAATTTTCATGGGCGAAATCGATACGGAGCGTCAGGCTCTCAACGTGTATCGCATGAAACTGTTGGGGGCGAAAGTCCATGTGGTGAAGACGGGATCGCGCGTCCTCAAAGATGCCGTCAATGCCGCGATGCAGGAATGGAGCAGCCGCTGCGACGATACGCATTATTTAATCGGCTCCACGACGGGCCCCGCGCCGTTTCCGGAAATGGTTCGTTATTTCCAGAGCTGCATCGGGCGCGAAGCGAGAGCGCAGGTGCTGGAACGCACGGGACGCCTTCCGACGAAAGTGTTCGCCTGCGTCGGCGGCGGCAGCAATGCGGGCGGCACGTTCTATCCCTTCATTCAGGACAAAGACGTGCAGCTCATCGGCTGCGAAGCCGGCGGCAAAGGCATCGACACGCCGTATCATGCCGCGACGGTGAACCGCGGCCGCGTCGGCGTTTTCCACGGAATGAAATCCATTTTCTGCCAGGATGATGACGGAAACATCACGGAAGTGTATTCCATTTCCGCCGGCCTCGATTATCCGGGCGTCAGTCCCGAGCACGCGTATCTCAATGAAACGGGACGCGCGCGTTACATCGCCGTCACCGACGAAGAAGCCGTGAGCGCATTTGAATATTTGGCGAAAACGGAAGGCATCATCTGCGCCATCGAATCCGCGCACGCCATCGCAGGCGCCCTGCGGGAAGCGAAAAATATGACGAAAGACGATATCGTCGTCATCACCGTTTCCGGCCGCGGTGATAAAGACGTCGCCGCCATTGCCCATTATCGCGGTGAAAATATTCACGATTAATGCGGAAAGTTTCCCATTTCGATATACACAAGGAGAAAAACAATGAGCCATACAGCAAAAGCATTTGAAAACGGAAAGGCACTCATCGCCTTTTTGACGGCGGGAGTCCCCTCGATGGAAGATACGGTCGAATTCGTCCTCGACATGGAAAAAGCCGGCGCGACGCTCGTCGAAATCGGCGTGCCCTTTTCCGACCCCGTGGCCGACGGCCCCGTCATCATGGAAGCGGACGTGAAAGCGCTCCAAAATCACATTCATCTGCCCCAGGTCATGGAAACGGTGAAACGGCTTCGCGAAAAAACTTCGATTCCAATTGTGCTTCTCACTTATTTCAATCCGGTCTTCAATTATCCGGCGGACACATTTTTCAAAGATGCCAAGGAAATCGGTATTGACGGCGTCATCATTCCGGATCTTCCGCTCGAAGAACAGCCGGAAATCCGTCCCTTTGCCGATGCAAACGGCGTCGATATCATTCAAATGGTCGCACCGACATCCGAAGAAAGAATTCGCGAGCTCGTAAAAGACGCGACCGGCTTTGTCTACGTCGTTTCTTCCATGGGCGTCACCGGCATGCGTTCTGCCTTTCAGACCGGTTTGGAAGACAGCATTCGTATCATTAAGGAAACAACGAAAACGCCCGTCGCCGTCGGTTTCGGCATCCACACGCCGGAGCAGGCCCGCGCTGTTTCCCAAATTGCCGACGGCGTCATCACCGGCAGCGGCGTCGTCGATCTCATCAACAAAAACGGCAAAGCCGCCGGTCCCCTCATCGCCGACTACATTGCGGGACTGAAAGCGGGAATGGAGAAGTAAAGAGGGAAGAGGGAAGAGCGAAGAGGAAAGAGGAAAGAGGAAAGTGTAAATATTTCCGAAAAAGAAAAGGCTGTGACAAAACGCTTTCGCATTTTGCACAGCCTTTTTGAGTGTCATATCGAGAAAGCCGGGAGCCGGGAGCTGGGAGCCGGGAGCTTTAAAATGTGCGCTGCGCGGCATTTTTTATAATCGCTCGCGTTGCTCGCTCGCCGGCTCCGCCGGCATAAAACAGGATTCGTCGCCGAAGGCGACACCTAAATTGCTAATTGCTAATTGCTAATTGCTAATTTCCCCCATGCTTATTTCTTTGCCACCATGTTGCGGAGGCTGATGGCTTCGGCTATGTGTTCGGCTTCTATGTTTTCTTTGCCGGCCAGATCCGCTATGGTGCGGGCGACTTTGATGATGCGGTCGTAGCTTCGGGCGGAAAGGTGGAGCGTTTCGAAAACGCCGCGGATGAGCGCTTCGCCTTCTTTATCGAGCGGGCAGGTTTCCGTGAGCTGCTTATGACCCATTTCCGCGTTGCAGGTGAGGTGCCAGCGCGCGAGGCGCTCTTCCTGAATGTTTCGCGCATCGGCGACGCGCGCCGCGATGACGGCGGACGGTTCGCTTTTAATTTTGGCGGTGAGTTCGGAATATTTCGGGCGATTGACCTGCACGTGCAAATCGATGCGGTCCAAAAGCGGTCCGGAAATTTTGCGCCGATAGCGCTGAATTTCTCCGTCGGTGCACGTACACGGATGATCGGGATCACCGAAATAGCCGCAAGGGCATGGATTCATGGCCGCGATTAAAATGAAATGCGAGGGGTAGGAGAAGGCCGCGTTGATTCTGGAAATGTGAACGACGCGATCTTCGAGCGGCTGGCGGAGGACTTCCAAGACGGAGCGCGGGAATTCCGGGAGCTCGTCCAAAAAGAGGACGCCGCGATGCGCGAGCGTCACTTCGCCGGGGCGCGGTATGGTGCCGCCGCCGATGAGGCCCGCCATGGAAATGGTGTGATGCGGGCTTCTGAAAGGCCGCTCGGAAATAATTTCTTTGGCTTTGAAAAGTCCGGCGACGCTGTAAATTTTCGTGACTTCGAGCGCTTCTTCGCGCGTCATGGGCGGGAGAATAGTCGTGATGCGGCGCGCGAGCATTGTTTTTCCGGAGCCGGGCGGGCCGCTCATGATGACATTGTGCGCGCCGGCAGCTGCGATTTCCATGGCGCGTTTGGCGACGATTTGTCCCTGCACGTCGGCGAAATCGACATCGCTTCCCGTTGTTTCCTTCTTTTCGCCGGGCACGGCGGGGGAGAGGACGGTGCGGCCGTTCAAAAATTCCACGACTTCGGAAAGAGTCTTCACGCCGTAGACGGTGACATTTTCGCAAAGAAGCGCTTCATCGGCCGATTCGGGCGCGACGAAAATCGTATCGAAACCGGCTTCTTTCCCGGCGAGCACCATGGAAAGAATGCCCGGCACCGCGCGAATTTCCCCTTTGAGCGAAAGTTCGCCGATGAAGAGGGCGTGCCTGGCCGCTTCCTCCGGCACCTGATCGCACGCGGCCAGAATGCCGACGGAAATCGGAAGATCCAGCCCGGAGCCGTCTTTTTTGAGATCGGCCGGCGCCAGATTCACCGTGATTTTATAAGGCGGAAACCGATATCCGGAATTGCGGATGGCCGAGCGCACGCGTTCTTTCGATTCTTTGACGGACGCGGCGGGAAGCCCCACGATATCAAAAGCGGGAAGTTGCGCATTAATGTCGATC
>CAVJQK010000092.1:0-5575 GCA_963651795.1 Erysipelotrichaceae bacterium
ACCGTTATAAATTTGCCGATGCCGCGTGTATCGCGCGGCAGGCGCAGGGGCGTTCGGATGCGTCTTGCGGCACCCCCGCCCGGCGGTGTTTACAAAAAGCGGAAAAATATCTTATAATGGGGCAGATTTTTTTCGGAGGTTTCCATGTACATGACGAGGCAGCGCCGGGATCTGCTGATGTTTTTCAGCCGGCATCCCGACGAAAATTTCAGCGCGGCGGACATCGCGGCGGAACTGGAAAAAACCGCGCGTTTCCCCATCAGCATCAGCGCGGTGTACCGCAATATTTTGCTGCTGGAAAAAGAAGGCTATCTCGTGCGTTCGGCCGGGGACAAACCGCGCGAGAGCAAATATCGCTACCTGTCCGCGGAAGATTGCGCGGATAAATTGCATCTCGTGTGCGATGTGTGCGGAAACGCGATTCATCTGGACGAAGCGACGGCGAATCGCCTCATTCGTTCCACGGCGGAAACGGACGGTTTCACCATCGATCTTTCCAAGACGACGATTTACGGAATTTGCAAAAATTGCAAAAATTCCAAAAACAAGATATGAGTGAAGAGATATGAGATATGAGGGCGGGATGGCGGCCGAAATGATAGGGCCGCCATATAAAAAATCGTCACCGCAGGCGACACTTGAACCGCATGCCCCATGCCTCATACCTCATGCCTTTTTGATAGCAGTTAAACGAGAAATGAGGACATACAGATGTATGAAGATACGACAATAGCCGCCATTGCGACGGCGCCGGGGGCGGGGGGCATCGGGATTATCCGCGTGAGCGGGCGCGAGGCGCTGCGCGTCGCGGAAGCGATTTTCCGGCCGGCGCGCGGCGAAATCAAAAATGCGGAGCCCTATCGGATGATGTACGGCCACGTCGCGGACGGCGAGCGCATCATCGATGAGGGCCTTTTCGTGTACATGAAAGCGCCGCATTCCTACACCGGCGAAGATGTGTGCGAAATTCAAATTCACGGATCGGCCGAAGCGCTGCGGGAAACGCTTGCGCTCTGCTTTTCGCACGGTGCGGAGCCGGCGGCGGCGGGCGCCTTCACCGAGCGCGCGTTTCTGAACGGCCGTCTCGACCTCGCGCAGGCCGAAGCCGTCATGGATATCATTTCCGCCCGCGGTAAGACGGCGCTCCGCCAGGCCGAGAGCCACCTTGCCGGCGCGCTTTCCGGCTACGTCCGCGGCGTGCGCGCCTCCCTCAAAGACCTCATCACGAAGCTCGAAGTCACCGTCGATTATCCCGAAGAAGACATCGAAGATCTCACGCGGGACGAAATCGCGGGTGAAGTTTCCGAAATTGTTTCTTCCATGGAAACACTCTTGGCGCGCTCGGAAACGGGGCGCATTCTCCGCGAAGGTCTTCGCACGGCAATTATCGGCCGGCCGAATGCGGGGAAATCCAGCCTTCTTAATGCGCTTCTCCGCGAGGATCGCGCCATCGTGACGGACATCCCCGGCACCACGCGCGACACGATTGAAGAAACGGTGAATGTCGGCGGCGCGACGCTCGTCCTCATGGACACGGCGGGGCTGCGCCGGACGGAAAACGAAATTGAGCAAATCGGCATCGAACGCGCGAAAAAATCGATGGAAACGGCGGATCTGATCCTCGCCGTCCTCGACGCGTCGCAGCCCGTTTCCGAAGAAGACAAAGCGATTTTCCGCACCCTTTCCGGTCGCCGCGCCATCATCATTTTGAATAAATGCGATCTTGAGGCCCGCGTTTCCGAAAAAGAAATCGAAACGGAATTTCCGGGCATCCCCGTGCTGACACTTTCGGCGAAAACGGGCGCCGGGACGGAAAAATTGGAAGCCGCGCTCACGCGCATCGTCGAGACCGAGGATATGGAAACGGGCCGCGCGCTGCTTCTCACGAATATGCGCCACGAAAACCTCATGCGCCGCGCCGCCGCCGCTCTTTCCCGAGCGCGCGACGCCGCGGAAGCCGCCATGCCCGCCGATTGCATCGCCGTCGATCTCACCGAAGCCTTCACGGCCCTCGGCGATATCACGGGGGAAACGGTGGATGATGAGCTCATTCACTCCATCTTCGCACGGTTTTGTGTGGGGAAATGAAAGGCATGGGGCATGAGGCATGAGGCATGCGGGCAGGATGCGCTGAGCGCATATTCCTGTTTGAAAGTGCAGAGTGCAGAGTGCAAAGTGCAAAGTGCAAAGACGCGATTGGCGTAGTGCGACATTGGTGCGCGAGACGTCAGACTGTCAGACGATGAGACATGAGACGCGCGCTCGGCTTTGTCCCATGCTGACGGCTGACGGGTAACGGCTGACGGCTTTAAGAGGTGTCGCCTTCGGCGACGGATTTTATATGGCACCGATGCCGCTTCGCTGATCGGTGAGAGGTGTCGCGTGCGGCGAATTGATTTTATTATGCTTGCAAATGTATAGAGAATTGCTGTATAATGAAATACAAAGGAGGGATGCATATGGCACAGATTAGTTTGCGTGTCGATGATGACGTGAAACGCAGCGCGGAGCAGACGCTGGATACAATCGGGCTCAGCATGTCCGCCGCTATCAATATTTTTCTGAAAACCGTTGCCAGAGAACGCCGGATTCCATTTCCTCTTTCGGCCGATCCTTTTTACAGTCGGGAAAATATGGCCGAACTTCAAAGAAGAATCGAATCCGTCCGCTCGGGGAAAAGCACGCTTAAGGAGCACGATTTGATTGAGGTGGATTGATGCGGAAATCATACAGTGCGGAAGTCATTATCGCGAAAAATAAAATGCACCGATGGGTCGGGAGACGGTGAGACGGTCAGACGTGAGACGCGCGCTCGCTCGCGCTGCGCGCGGCAAAACCACCCATGCCCGAAGCTCGGCAGCGTGGATACAGACAGCAGAGATTCCGGATCAAGTCCGGAATGACGAAAAAAAAGAAAGTGCGTCATCGGAACGCTAAATGCTCCGATGACGCACTATTTTTATATCGTCATTCTGAATTTATTTCAGAATCTCTGCTGTCTGAATGCTCGCTCTTAAGCTTCGAACGTGGGCGAGCCCGCCGGCGTTTGAGGCATATAATTTTGCCGGCGAAGCCGGCGAGGCGCGAAGCGCCGATTCCTGTTTTGCTCTGCACTCGGGAGCGCCCCCGTAGGCGCGCCGAAGGCGCGCCATCCCGCGCAGCGGGATCCCCGCGTAAGCGGAAATCCTGCGCAGCAGGATAAACTAATGTCGCACTATCGCAAAGCGAAATCCTCTACCGCTATGCGCACACATATTGCCCGACCCCTCAGTCGCTCGCTGCGCTCGCGCCGGCTCCCCTTTCAGGGGAGCCGAGATGGTTGCCCCATCTCATGCGGAGGGCGTTCAGCACGACGGAGACCGAGCTCGTTGCCATGGCGGCGCCCGCCAGCATCGGCGACAAAAACCCGCATGCGGCGAGCGGAATTCCGATGACATTGTAAATGAGCGCCCAGAAGAGATTCTCGCGAATATTCGTCATCGTGCGGCGGCTGATGCGATACGCTTCGAGCGCGGCGGCGATATCGCCGGAGAGCAGCACGACGCCGGCCGATTCGATGGCGGCATCCGTCCCGCCTCCCATCGCGATTCCGATATCGGCGACGGCGAGCGCGGGCGCGTCGTTGATGCCGTCCCCCGTCATCGCGACGGGCCCGTTTCCTTCTCGGATTTCGGAAACGATCGCCGCTTTATCTTCCGGAAGGACGTCGGCGCGGACATGGGAAATCCCGACGGCGGCGGCGACGGCTCCCGCGGCGCGCGGATTATCGCCCGTGACGAGCCACGGCATGACGCCCTCTTTCGTAAAAGCGCTCGGGACGGCGGCGGCGTTTTTCCGAATCGTATCGCTCACGGCAAAAGCGGCGAGAATTTTTCCGTCCCATGCCAAATAGGAAACGGATGCGCCTTCGTCTTCCCACGCATCGGCGGACATGTCGGAAACGGAAATGTAGGCCGTTTCCAAAAATTTCTTTTGTCCCAAAAGGACGGGTTTATTTTCACAGACGGCGCGCATGCCGAGGCCGGGCACCGTTTCCGTATCGGTGAGAGTGATAGGCGTCGCCGTTTCCGAAAAGGAAAAAAGGGCGCGCGCGATGGGATGCGAAGATTCCGCTTCGATCGCACGGAGGAGCGAGCGCGCCGTTTCCTTGTTTCCTTCCGAAAAAACGGCATGGGAAACGGATAATTTTCCTTCGGTGAGCGTCCCCGTCTTATCGAAGACAATCGTTTTGACGGAGGCTAAATTTTCGAGATCGGGCGCGGTGCGGAAGAGGATGCCTTTTTGCGCGGCGATGCCGGAGCCGACCATGATGGCGGTCGGCGTCGCAAGGCCGAGCGCGCAGGGGCAGGCGATGACGAGGACGGCGGCGGCGTGCATGAGCGCGGCTTCGGCCGTCCCTTCGAGGGCGAACCACACGATGCCCGTCACGAGCGCGATGCCGATGACGATGGGGACGAAAATGCCCGCGATGCGATCGGCGAAGCGCTGCACGGGCGCTTTGGAATTTTGCGCGCTTTCGACAGTCCGAATGATGCGCCCCAGCATGGAATCGGCGCCGACGCGCTCGGCTTTCATCGTAAAGGACGTGAGACCGTTCACCGTCGCGCCGATGACGGAATCGCCCGCGTGTTTTTCGACGGGAAGACTTTCGCCCGTCACCATGCTTTCGTCCAGCGTCGCGTCGCCTTTCAAAATGACGCCGTCGGCGGGGACGCGATCGCCGCCCGCGACGAGGAGCATGTCGCCTTCCATGATATATTTCGCCGGTTTTTCGACGAAAGTTTCCCCATCCCAGACGCGCGCCGTCTCGGGCGAGAGTTTCATCAATTCGCGAATGGCCGCGCCCGTTTTTCGTTTCGCCGCGCCTTCCATCCATTTTCCGAAAAGGATGAAGAAAATGAGGCCGGCGGATGTTTCAAAATACAAATGATGATAGCCCGTAAGAAACATCCACGCGCTGTAAAAAAAGGCGACGGAGGTGCCGAGCGCGACGAGGACGTCCATCGTGAGCGCGCCGCTTCGAATCGCGAACCATGCGCCGCGGTAGTAGAGCATGCCGGGGCCGAATTGGGAAACGGCGGCTAAGAGAAATTGCAGCCACGCGGGGAGCATCGGCCAAAGGCCCGCCATCTCGCCGATCATGCCGATCATCATGGGCACCCAAAGGAGGCCGGCAACAAATAAAAGATGCCGGCGCTTTTTTTCTTCGCGCCGCTCCGCTTCTTCGGGATCCATTGTCGCCGAGGCGCCGAAGCCCAATTTTTCAATGCGGGCAATGAGATCCGTTTCCCGGATTTTCGAAGGATCGTATATAAATTCTCCGCGGCCGGTGATGAGATTTACGGCGGCGGATTCCACACCGTCCATGCGCGACGTCACGCGCTCAATCCGCGCCACGCACGCCGCGCAGTGCATCCCGGTGATGGAAAGAGTCGAAGTTTTCATGCGTTGTTCTCCCGTTTTGCTTTCGATATTCTTAGAATAGGCAGGATAGGGAAATTTGTCAATATTCGGGAATACAGTGCAAAGTGCAAAGTGCAAAGTGCAAAGTGCAAAGTGCAAAGTGCATAGGAAA
>CAVJQK010000093.1:0-5551 GCA_963651795.1 Erysipelotrichaceae bacterium
TTTGCATTTCTGCACTTTTAAAACAGAATCGTCGCGAAGCGACATCTGAATTGCTAATTGCTAATTTTTCTTAAACGACAATATTGCGGGGCTTTCGATTTGCGAGAGGAAGACGCCTATCGTCATCGCGATGACGCCGATTGTTTCGCGGAGGGTGAGCGTTTCACCCAGGAAGAGGAAGCCGCCGAGGCCGCCGAAGACCATTTCGAGCGACAAAATCATGGAGCATTCGGTGGGCGGCAGATGGCGCTGTCCGACGATTTGGAGCGTGTAGGCGACGCCGGTCGAGAAGATGCCGACGTAGAGAATCGGAATCCATGCATTCAAAAGAGAGGCGAAGGAAATCGTTTCCCAAAGGAGGGCACCCGCCAGGCTGATGAGGCCGCAGACGAAAAATTGTCCGGCGGCAAGACAAATCGGCGAGTAGCGGCGCGCGGCGTAATCGAGAAAGAGAATGTGGCAGCTGAATCCGACGGCGCAGAGCGCGACCAATGTGTCGCCGAGGCCGATCGTGAACGCTTCGGTGACGGAGAGAAGGTAGACGCCCGTCATGGCGAGAATGGCGCCGATGATGTGGTTACGTTTCAAAACCTGGCCGAAGAAAAGTCCCAAAATCGGGACGATGAGAAGATACGTCGCCGTGATGAAACTCGCTTTGGCGACGGTGGTGTACATGATGCCGATTTGCTGGAGGACGGTGCCGCTGCAAAAGAGAAGTCCGCAAATGACGATGGCAATCCAAAGCGGAAACGTCGGTTTTTCCGCGGGCGGTTCTTCTTTCATGCAAAAGAGGAGAGGAAGAAGCGCGGCCGCGCCGATGAAGGAGCGCACGGCGGAAAAGGTGAGGGGCCCGATGTCGTCCATCGCGACGGATTGCGCGGTAAAAGCGAAGCCCCAAATCATGGCGGTGAGGATGAGGAGTAAACGGTATTTCATGGCTGTAGTTGTCCTTTTCGATGAAGCTGGGAGCTAGGAGCTGGGAGCCGGGAGCTTTACAGGTACGCCTGCGGCGGGCATTATGTTATAATCGCTCGCTGCGCTTGCTCGCCGGCTTCGCCGGCATAAAACAGGAATTGTCGCCGAAGGCGACACCTATATTTCCTATGCACTATGCACTATGCACTATGCACTATGCACTATTCCCAATGTGTGTTTCAAAAAATAGGGAAAACTCGTGCAATGCATGAACGTTTCCATTATAATAGAGGAAAAGATTTCTGTAAATCGGAGGGAATATGGCGATAAAATTAGCGGCGATTGATTTGGACGGGACGCTTTTGCGCGATGATATGACGGTTTCCGAATATACGCGGGAAATCGTGGGACGCGTGGCGGAGCGCGGGATTCGCATTGTGGTCGCGACGGGGCGGATGTTCGATTCCGCGCGGGCGAAGGCGCAGCTTTTGGGGCTGCCGGACATGCCGGTCATTTGTTACACGGGCGCGTGGGCCGGGATGAGCGAATCGGGAAAATTGCTTTGGAAGGACGGGCTTTCGAAGGAAACGGCTTGGAAAATTTTGGCAGACGGCAAAGCGCGCGGCTGGCTGATGCAATCGTACATCGACGATGATATTTTCCTGGCGGAGGAATCGCCGCTGGAACCGATGTGCCGGAAATTCCGCGCGAAACAGGCAAAATTTATCGGCGATGCGTTTTACACGCCGGCGGAGGGGCCGACGCGGATCATCATCATCGAGCCGGATGAAACGAAACGTGATGCCATCCGCGCGTATTTGGAAACGAAATACGGCGAGGATTGCGAAATGGTACATCCGGGCGATTTCTTCCTCGACATTCACAAACGCGGCGTGTCCAAAGCGAATGCTCTCGCGCATTTGGCGAAAGAATGGGGCATCGCGGCGGATGAAATGGTTTCTTTCGGAAACACGGAAAACGATGTCTCCATGCTCTCATTCACGGGACTTTCCTACGCTGTCGGAAATGCGGAGGTGCCGGCGAAAAAGGCGGCGAAGGAAATTCTTACGCGGACGAATAATGAGGATGCGGTGGCGCATCAGTTGGAAAAGATGTTCTTGTGATAAGTGCATAGTGCATAGTGCATAGTGCATAGAAAAGCCGAGAAACGATAGAGACATTTCGTTTCTCGGCTTTTGTTGTTGTATCGAAAAAGCTGAAAGCCCATAAGACTGTCAGACTAAAAGACGGAAAGACGGAAAGACGGAAAGACGGAAAGACTTTTAAGCGGAGCGCTGCGCGGCATTATGTTGTAATCGGCGCTTCGCGCCTCGCCGCCTTCGGCGGCATAAAATATAATTGTTGCCGCAGGCAACACAAATTAAAAGTCTGACGTCTTACAGTCTTACGTCTCTGCCGCAAATGTCGCACTATGCTTATTTGCACAAATGTTTTTCGAAAAATTCTATCGTGCCTCTTAATCCTTCGGAGAGATCCATTTTCGGGGCCCAGCCTAAGAGATTTTTGGCGTTTCCATTCGCGAGAGTGGAGTGATAGATGTCGCCGGGGCGGGGGGCGGTGTGGCGGATTTCGATTTGTTTTCCGCTTTGCTTTACCATTTCCGCGGCGAGATCGTTTAGGGTGATTTGCGTTTCCGTGCTTACATTGCAAACGGCGCCGCTTCCTTTCGTGAGTGCGGCGAGATTCGCGGCCGCGACGTCGTGCACGCTGATGAAATCGCGCGTTTGGCCGCCGTCACCGAAAATCGTGAGCGGCGCGCCTTCTGCGAGAAGTTTCGCAAAAATATAAATGACGCCGCCTTCCCCGTTTGCGCCCTGGCGCGGGCCGTACACATTGCTGTAGCGGAGGACGGTGTAATCGAGGCCGTAGAAACTTTTATACAGCTCCAAATATTTTTCCGTCATCATTTTCGTGAGGCCGTAGAAAGAGGTCGGCGCGGGCGTTTCCGTTTCCGAAAGCGGGAGCGCCGGATTATCGCCGTATATGGCGGCCGAGGAGGCGAAAATGACTTTTTTCGTGCCCGTTTTGCGCGCCGCTTCGAGGACGGAGAGAAGCCCCATGATGTTTTCGTCGGCATCGAAATGCGGATTGTCGACGGAAACGGGCACCATCGTCTGCGCCGCTTCGTGATACACGGCGTCGAACCGATGTGTTTCAAAAATTTTTTCGATGTCCTCTTTTTGCCGAATGTCGATTTCGATGAATTCGGCGGACGGATGGATAAATTCCGTCGTGCCGGAGGACAGGTTATCCAAAATTGTGACGCGGTGCCCGTTTTCGATGAGTAGATCGGAGATGTGCGATCCGATGAAACCGGCGCCGCCCGTGATGCAAATGTTCATGTGTGTACCTTTCGGGTGTAATTCAGTCCATGTGGAAACGGTAGCCCGCGCCCCAGACGGTTTCAATGCGTTCGTAAGGATGGCCGGAGGCGGATTTCAATTTGTCGCGGAGACGATTGATGTGGACCGTGACGGTCGCCGGCTCATTGATGGGGTCGAGGCTCCAAATTTGCTGGAAAAGTTGATTTTTCGAGAAAACTTCGTTCGGATGTTCGACGAGGAAGTAGAGGAGATCGAATTCTTTGCTGGTAAGAGAAATGTCTTTTCCGTCCAGCAGCACTTGGCGCGCTTTCGGGCGGATGAGAAGATCGTCCACGGTGATACCGTCTTCGGCGGAGGCGCCGGCTTGGACGGTCTCGAGAAGGCGGCGGTGAATGGCAATGTGCGCGCGAAGGCGGGCGACGAGCTCCGTCGGGCTGAAAGGTTTCACGATGTAATCGTCGGCACCGAGTCCCAGGCCGCGGATTTTATCGAGTTCTTCTTTGCGTGCAGTGACAAAAAGTATCGGCGCGAGTGTTTTTTCGCGCATTTTGCGGCAGAGGGAGAAACCGTCTTCCCCGGGAAGCATGACGTCCAAGAGAATGCCGTCAATTTCCATATCATCCATAATGGCCAGCGCGTCTTCCCCGTTTTCCGCAATGTGGACGGCATAGCCGTTCGGTTCCAGGAAATCGCGCTCCAGTTCGGCGATGAGGGCGTCGTCTTCGACGATGAGAACGTTTAACATGATGTGCCTCCTTGTATGGGAATTCGGACGGTAATCGCAAGGCCGCCTTGATTTTCGGCGCTCACGGTGCCTCCGTGTAAGAAAATGAGATGTTGTATGATCGAAAGGCCGCGGCCTTCGCCGGGTGCACGGTCCGGATGTTCGCGGTAGCCTTCTTCGAAAATGTGAGGAATAGAGGTTTCGGAAACGCCGGGGCCGTTGTCGCGATAGGTGAGGACGGCGTCGTTTCCTTCTTGCGAAAGCGTGACGGAAATTTCCGTTTCCGCTTTATTTTTATATTTCAATGTATTTTCCAGAAGATTTCCGAGGATGCGGGAAAAGGCGCCGGCATCGAGGGACATTTCGGGAAGTTCGGAAAGTTGTAAAGATACGGAAACGTGCTTTCGCCGAAGTTCGTCTCCATGTGCGGTGAAGAAATTTCGGATGAGCGCGGCTGCATTTTGCGACTCCGGATGGAGCGTGAGTGCGCCTTCGCGATTCACGGCGGAGAGCGTATCCAGGAGATACGACATGTCACGGGCGGTCAGCAGAAGAGCCGCCAGATATTTTTCGCGCGTTTCTTTCGTTTGTGCCAATCCCGATTGCAGCGCTTCGGCGTAACCCGTCACGGCGAAAAGTTTGGCGCGGATGTCGTGCGTGAGATTTGAAATTTCTATTTGCTTTGCGTCCGTCACGATGGATCTCCGATGACGATTTCGACGGGGCAGTGGTCGCTGCCGTAAATTTCCGGATGAATGGCCGCCGTCCGAATGTAGGGCGAAAGGCGATTCGATGTGAGGAAATAATCGATTCTCCATCCGATATTCTTTTCGCGCGCGCGCATCATGTAGCTCCACCAGGAATACGCGCCGCGTGCGTCGGGATGCAGGAAACGGAACGAATCCGTGAAACCGGCGGCGAGAAGCTCCGTCATACAATTTCGCTCGTCATCGGTAAATCCGGCATTTTGCCGATTGGATTTCGGATTCGCCAGATCGATCTCTTCGTGCGCCACATTGAGATCGCCGCAGAGAATGACCGGTTTCTTCGCGTCCAATTCTTTGAGATAGGCGAGGAAAGCTTCTTCCCATTGCATGCGATAATCGAGGCGCATGAGGCCGCGCTGACTATTGGGCGTGTAGCAGGTGACGAGGAAACGGTCGGGAAATTCCGCGCAGATGACGCGTCCTTCCGTGTCGTGCTCCGGAATGCCGAGACCGTACGTGACGGCGATCGGTTCTTCCTTTGTGAAAATCGCCGTGCCGCTGTACCCTTTTTTGACGGCACTGTTCCAATACAGATGATAGCCGGGCAGATTCATTTCGATTTGATCCGGCTGCAATTTCGTTTCCTGCAGACAGAACGCGTCCGCATCGAGCGCCGCGAAAGAATCTTCAAATCCTTTTTTCATACAGGCGCGAAGACCGTTCACATTCCAAGAAATATATTTTTTCGTTTCCATAGGCGAAAGTCCTTTCGGGTGTGGAATTTTTCTGACATTTACGATTACATTATACGATGTTTTTCGGCAAAGTTAAAGAGTCGTTTTTAGGTATAAACAAATTTT